>JANQFJ010000265.1 GCA_028277915.1 Saprospiraceae bacterium | reverse complement strand
ACACCGACTCCGGGATTGTCAGTGGAGAACAAAACAGAGTGTTGAAAAAAGTAAAGGTCAGTTCTTCTTTTTAAGCCTGTCCCAAAACTCTTTGCGTTTCTTTTTTCTTTCTTTTTTCTTTCTCAGTTTTTCGTTATGTTTTTCAATTTCTTCTGATCGTTTTCGTGCTTTGAGCTCGGCTTCGTATTGACGTCGTTCCAGATCAGATGGTCTAACATTTACATTTTTGTCTTGCTTATTTTTAAAAATTGATTCAAACAATCTTTCAATTTGAGCATTGAAGCCATCACTATTCAAGGAATCGATTTCAGGCATTTCTTCCAGATATGGCAGACAATCCATTCGTTCAAAGATCTCCGTTGAAGGATCTTGAAAAGTAGCATTTCTCCATTGTTTAAATTCCGGATCTTTATAAACTTTTTGCATAAAAAGCCCCCAGATAGGCAACGAGGTGTTTGCTCCCTGTCCCAAACTTAGCGATCGAAAACGCACCCTAGGAGATTCCCCTCCGACCCATGCACCAGCAACCAGCTTTGGCGTAAAGCCTACAAACCAACCATCAGCATGCGACTGGGTGGTTCCGGTTTTTCCGGCTATATCGTTGTACAAACCATATTTGTACCGCAAACGTTTGGCTGTTCCGCTATCAACAACAGATTGCATCATTTCGATCATAATATCTGACTCTTCCTTGGGCAATACCCTTTCAAATGGTTTTGGGTGTTCAAATTCAACGATAGTGTCCCCTTTGCTTGTTTCAATCCTTGTCAGGTAGTATGGATTGGGTTTAACACCTCGATTGGCAAATGTACCATAGACCTGAACCATGTCGTAAAGCGAGCCTTCAACCGCTCCCAGCGCAATTGCCGGCCCATTTGGAATATCGTTGGAAAATCCCATCTGATGTGCCAAATCGACCACAGAATCAATACCCATCTTCATAATGAGTCCGACAGAAATCGTATTGACCGAACCGGTCAAACCTCCTTCCATTGAATATACTCCACCATAAACTCCGTCTGCATTTCGTGGGGACCAGTCCTCATATTGGGCATAAATCACTTGCTCATTAGGGATATATTCGCAGGGCTCTATTCCATTTCGCAATGCATTTGCATAAACAATTGGTTTGAAAACTGAGCCAACCTGCCGTGCAGACCTAACGTGATCATATTTAAAATATTGATGATCAATACCTCCGACCCAGGCTCTTATCGCTCCTGTTTGTGGTTCCATAGCTAAAAACCCTGCGTTCAATAAAGCATAATAATATTTTATAGAATCAAGCGGGCTCATTTTTTTGACTTCGTCTCCATTCCAGGTAAACACGGTCATATTGATCGGAGTATTGAAAATCGTATCTATTTCCTGATCAGTAAACCCTTTAGCTTTCAATGATTTATACCGAACAGATGCTTTCATTTCTTTGCTAATGATTTCATCTTTTCCCCAGGGTTTTCTTCCTTTCCAGTGCTTGTCGAACTTTTTTTGGAGTTGCTTCATATGCTCAGCAACTGCCTGTTCAGCAAAATCCTGCATTTTGGAATGGATCGTTGTGTAAATTTTCAAACCATCAGTATAGATATTGTAAGGTGAACCGTCAGGTTTTTGGTAATTCTGAATTAAATCATCCAACTCGATCCGGAGTTGTTCCCGCAGATAAGTTGCCAGCCCTTCATTATTACTTTCCCTGCGATAATCTACTTCTAATGGAAGAGTTTTTAGTGAATCAAAATCTTCTTTCGAAATATAATTATACTTCTGCATTTGCGATAAAACCGTATTCCGGCGGGCTAAAGACCGTTCCGGGTTTCTCACTGGATTGTAAGAAGTATTGGCTTTCAGCATTCCTACCAAAACTGCGGCATTTTGAATGGTTATGTCCTTTGCGGTGGCATTGAAAAGCTGTCCCGCTGCCACCTGCACTCCAAACATATTGCTGCCAAACGGAACCGTGTTGAGGTATAAGTTGATCAATTCATCTTTGCTATAGATTCGCTCCAACCGCTTTGCAATAATCATTTCCTTGATCTTAATGATTGGAACGGTAAGCATCATATATTTTTCACGTGGATACAGATTTTTTGCAAGCTGTTGACTGAGCGTACTACCACCTCCGGCTGATTGTTTTCTCATCAAAATAGTCTTTACAAAAACTCTGACCCAGCTACGGAGATCAATTCCACTATGCTCAAAAAAGCGTGCATCCTCCGTTGCAATTAAGGCATTTATGATATCTGGTGAAATCTCCTCATAAGTGACATTGATACGGTTTTCGATATAATATTTTCCGAGCAATTTTCCATCAACAGAGTAGATTTCAGATGCAGTGTGATTATGGATGTTTTTAAGCTCTAAAGCTGAAGGCAACTTCCCAAAAGCACCCAAAAAAACTAACAACCATAAGCCAAATACAAAAACAATCGCACCTACACCTAAGCCAACACAAATTTTCAAAATCCATGCAGATTTAGGATAAGTTTTATTAAAAAAGGAAAGCTTATCTTTCCACTTTTGAAGCAACGGAAAATCAGAACCCGAGATCGATTTTTCCCTAGGGGGATGTTCGTGACTGTACATAGATTTAACAGCTAAGATATTCGCCTATGGAAACGTTAATGCATTTCCGATTATTTTTAAAAGAATAAAAATACTAGACCAGGTCTTGTTAAAAAATTAGTCTTCCAAAACCTCCTCTAAAATCTGATGGGCATTGATCTTCTGAAAATCTTCGATATGCAGTCGATAAAATAACAACAAATTATTCAACAGCTCTTTTCGACTTGCCCGGTCAATTTTAATTGTGTGGCTTTCCCAGATTGTTGTATGTAAAAATTGGTGAAGCAGCGCACTATCCTGTTTATTCAAATAATGAATGTGATGAGGTGTTTCATTGACAAATACTCCTTCTTCCAGATCAAAAATTGGCGTTTCCTCATCATATTCTCCTCCCGGCATAAATCCAAGGTATCCGGAAAGTTCGATCATAAATGACAGATGCAAATTAAAAACAGGATTTTCTGTAGTATCTAACAATCGGAATACCTCATAAAGGAACGTAAAAAGTTTTCGATTTTCTTCGGATTCCTTAATCGATTTACGTGCCAATTCGATCATAAAAAGTCCAACAGCACCTCTGACAATATCAAAAGGCATTGAAGTGTACACATGTCCTGCTTTTATCTCTTTGATCCGATGCAGGTCTTTGTCTTCACGAAAATAAGCCACCATTTCAACCAAATTCATCACCTGGAGCATACTAGCACCTACTTTGGCCTTTTTGGATCGAACTCCCGAAATAATAAAAGATCGCAAGCCTTTTTCTTCTGTAAAAATATCTGCTATAATACTCGTTTCGGAATATTTTATTGAACGAAAAATAATGCCGCGGGTTTTGAACAACATTTATTGAGTTGGTGGATTTTATTTATGGTTAAGTGGTTAAAAGTTGTAAGTTATTGGGTTATTAAGTTGATTAGGATAACTGCACATCCTCCTTTCTCCCTCTTTCGTCTTCCTTATCCCTAATCTAAAACATACCGTATCGTCAACGCAAATTCATTGTATAAAAATTCAGGTCCAAAAATGTGAAACGCTGGTTTGTAATCTAGCGAAAAACTCATCGGAAAGCGCGGGAATACATACTCAATTCCGCCGATCCCATCAACGATAAGACGAAATTCATCGCTATTAAATCCTAAAGTCAGCCCCCCTCCTGCATAAAAGTTTAAGTTGTAGTTTATAAAAAAATGATGCTCGTACATAGCGGTAACCATGAATACTCGTCCATTCATAAAATTATATCCAACAATCCCTTCAATAGCTCCCGCAAACTCCAGAAAATGTTTATAACTCACTCCCATAGGCGCTCCTCCTCTTATGCCAATCGATCTTCCATAAGCATCCTGGGCAATAGAATTGTCGATATTAAGACCCGATAGAAAAAAGACCAAAAGAAAAAGATAAACGTTCGTCTTCATAGTTTATTAAAAGTTCTTAAACTTGTTTTTCTGTTTAAACGTTATAATTTATTGGGTTGATTAGGTTATTAAGTAATCCGCACATCCTTCGTCTTTCTTTTCTCCACCATTCCTCTTAATACTCCAAACCATCAAGATCCTCAGATTTAGATTGTTTATAATGTTGCTTCGTAAAAATCCTTTGCTTTTGGCGCTCAATAATATGACGAGCTATAGCAATATTGGCAGGCTCTTCTGCAGTGGGTGCAAGTGCAGCTCTTGTCTTTTTTTCAGAAACATCAAGCCTATACAATAAGCTAAACAAGGATTCAAGTCGGTGTTCCAGCATATAAGCCACCTCATTTGCCACCAAATCAAATAATTCTTGTTCACTAATTGGTTCTTCTCCGACTTCGAGGCCAAAATCTCTGGCGATAAGTTCTGTAGTTTGTTTTATAAGATTCTTATCCACTTTTCCTTACATTTTATTTTTTTCAAAGGTACGCAGTGATTTCAAAAAATATATTTTTTTAATCGCGATACTTTGCTAAAAGTTACTTTGGGATTCGACAAATTTATATTTCAAATAAATAAATAAAATTATCCTCCGTCTATTTCAGGGATTAGAAAGTTTGAAACAGGCACATAGTTCTTCCAAATCAACAATTGTTTCGCAAATAGTTTTGGATATTTGGACAATCTCCTCTTTTATTACTACCTTTAATCAACAATACACACACTTCGTTTTTTATTCAAAATAAAGTTTAGCTAATGAAAACTATCGCTTTCTTTCTGGCAAATTTACTATTTATTACAAATGCCGTTTGCCAAAAATCTCCTGTGAAATGGGGGAAGGTTTCTAAAGAAGATTTAACAATGACTGAGTATAAAGCTGACCCAGAAGCAGGCGCCATGGTTCTTGGAGAGGTTGGGCAGATTACTTTTGACGTGTCAACCGGAGAGATCCTTTATAAGTTGGAGTACCACAAAAGGATTAAAATATTTAAAAAATCGGCTTTTGACCAAGGCGATATTGAAATCCCGTATTATACACCAAACAAATTTGAAACTATCAAAGGTTTAAAAGCTCAGGTTATATTACCAGATGGTAAAAAAATAGCAGTTAAAAAGATATTTGATGAAAAAATTAATGACTACTGGTCAGCCAAGAAATTTGCGTTTCCTAATCTTAAAGAAGGGTGTATCATTGAATTTAAATATAACAAAAACTCAAACGGGTATTTCAACCTGGAAGACTGGTATTTTCAAGGAGATATCCCCGTAAGACTAAGTCAACTTAGTACTGTAATTCCAGAGTGGTACAATTATGTTTCATTCACACAAGGGAGAAGAGCAAACGTAACTAAATCTTCAAGACCTACGAATATCAGAATTCCCGGCGAACGCCTACATGAAAGAATTACGTATGATAGAACTCATTCAAATACTACACACCAGTCTTTTGACCTAATAGAAGCCGATTTGATTACTACCGTTTATAAAATGGAAAACATTCCTGCTTTAAAAGTAGAACCTCATATAACCAGCATGAATGATTATTATGCCAAAATCCAATTTCAACTTAAGACAGTTCAGTATCCCGGCGGGCCAATCCAAAATGTAGAAAACACCTGGGAAAAAGTAGAAAAAGAATTGATCGAACACCAAAAATTTGGTGATCAATTAAACAAAAAACGATTCACAAAAAAACTATGGACTGCACTTGAACCCATACTTTCAGAGATACAGAATAAAGAAGAGCAGATCGCATCAATTTACAAATTCATATCTTCCAATGTAATTTGGGATGAAACTTATCATTTTTTAATTGAAAAAACGTTGGATGATGCTTTTACTAACAAAAGGGCCAATAGCGGAGAGCTAAATCTTATGCTGATCGCAATATGCAGACAAGCTGGAATCGAGGCACATCCAGTCTTAATCAGCACACGTTCTCATGGCAAAATGCTCCCCTATTATCCAAAAATCGATCAGTTTAACCATGTACTTGCCCTTACACAAATTGACGGCAAAAATCATATTTTTGACATCGGCAATTCTCTTCGGTCATATGATTTATTGCGTGAAAATTCTCTGAACTATAATGGCTGGCTTGTATTGCCAAACAGATCTGATTGGATTTCCATTGTTCCTCCTGTAGACAAAGAAGTTTGCATGGCAAATTTTGAATTATCTCCTGGAGGAGCTTTAGTCGGAGAAATCAAACAAAGTTATAAAGGGTATTCTGCCTTCAAAGAAAGGATGGCTTGTTATAAAGACCCGGAAAATAATAACTTAAAAAAATCCTGGACAGACAAATATGTTGATATTAAAATAGATTCCATACAATTTGAAAATCAAAAAGACCTAACCAATCCTTTCAAAACCAATATTTATTGTAAAATCCCTGATGCTGTCCAAACTTCCGGAGATTTCATGTACATAACTCCTGTGCTAAATGCATACGAAGAAAATCCCTTCAAACTTGAAAAAAGAGAATACGCAATCGATATGGCTTATGGCTTTAAAAATCAATATATTCTAAATCTCACTATTCCAGATGGTTATATCATAGAAGAATTGCCGGAAGCCGTAAATTTATCGCTACCCGAAAAAGGAGGTAAGTTTCAATTTTTTATCAGCCAAAAAGGAAATAAGATCCAACTTGTCAATAAGATCAATATTTCTCAACTACATTATGAGCCTGAAGAGTATCCAGCAATTAAAAGCTTTTACGATATAATTATAGAAAAACACAGTGAACAAATAGTTTTGAAAAAGGCCACCTAATCAGCAAATCTCCAAGCTATTATGAAATTCGAAGATCGCTATAGTTTGCTAGTGCTTTTGATATTTCTGAGTTTGCGTATTTCAGCTCAGAATTTGGATTATTCTTTCCTAACTATTCCGGTAGAATTACAAAAAGATGCTAACCATGTCGTTCGTTTGGACTATACCAAACTGGAAGTTAGTTCGAAAAAACAAGCCACTATGCATGTCAAATATGTCGTGACATTGCTTAATGGTAAAAGCAAGCTAAATAAGCATTGTGTTTTTTATGATAATGATAAAAAAATAAACGACTTAAGTGCCAAAATATATGACTCCTTTGGTAATTTGGTTAAAAAATACTTTAAAAACGATTTTAATGACCAAAGTGCCATTGATCATTCAACCATGTATTCTGATAATCGAATTAAATGCATAGACCTGGTTCATAATAACTACCCTTACACTATCGAAATCGAGTACAAAAAAACTTTTAAGGACATTTTATACTATCCAAATTGCAATATCCAGGGTTTTAACTCTTCTCTTGAAAATCTAATATTCATCGTCGAAACACCTTCTGAGCTGGAAATTAAATACAAAGCGAGAAATATTGAAATTGAACCAGAAATCAACAATTCTGGCAAAAAGATTATCTATACCTGGTCGGTAAAAAATCGACCTTCAATAATAAGTGAAGAATTTGCACCTTCAAGTGAACAAATCTTACCTTTCATCGAAATTACACCAAGGTATTTCCAATATAATCAATACGTCGGAGATGCTGCTACCTGGGAAACCTTTGGTAGTTTTTTTCAGGAGCTGAGACAGGGAAGAGATAATTTGTCTCTTGAAATGAGCAAAACAGTTCAAAGTATAACTTCCGGGCTGGATTCCAATAAAGAAAAAATTGATACACTATATCGATATTTACAGGAAAACATGCGCTATGTAAGTGTCCAGTTGGAGATTGGAGGATATCAGCCTTTCGATGCAAAATATGTTGAAAAAAATAAATATGGAGATTGCAAAGCTTTGTCCAACTTTATGCTTTCCATGCTTAAAGAAGCCGGGATAGAATCTCAACCGGGGATTATTTTTCGAGATGGCAACCGAAGAATGAACGTGGATGAGAATTTTCCTACTTTATTTGGCAATCATATGCTGCTTTATGTTCCTTCTGAAGATATCTGGCTTGAATGCACTAGCAACGATTATCCTCCGAATTATTTGGGTGAGAGCAATGACAACAGATCGGTGTTATTGTTAACCGAAAATGGTGGGAAACTCGTTAAAAGTCCCGAATTTAAAATTCCTGACAATACTCAAAACAGCAAAACCAAGATTAACATCTCACCAGATGGTAGCGCCCACATCTCCGGAACTGTAAAGACATCAGGGCCAAAACATGAAATTTATAGATATATTGAAAACAACTTATCGAAAACGAAATTTGAAGAGTTTTTTCTGAGTACTTCAAGTCTCCCCGCTTTCAATATTGAAAAACTGGAAGTTAAATCCCAAAAAGAAAATCCTGAGGCGCAGCTTGATTTTGATCTCATCGTAAAACGTTTTGCTTCAAAAGCTGGAAAAAGATTATTTGTTCCGATCAACAAACTTAACGTATTTGACCAGGTTCCGTCTCCAACTGAAAATCGTGTTCATCCAATTGAAGTTTTGAGAGGTTACCAAGAAAAGGACAAAACAGTTTTTCAACTCCCTGATGGATACGAAGTGGAAAGCATTCCACAAAAAGAAATGCTCATTCAAACGGATTATGGAAAATATTCTACAAAAATCGAAATCGTTGGCTCAACATTGACTTATCACCGTTTTCTCGAAATACAGCCCGTAAATTTGCCTCCAGAAGAATTTGATCAATTTCGAAATTTTTATAAAGAAATTGCAAAAGCCGATAATATGAAAATCGTTTTGGTAAAAAAATCGTAGCCTATAGTTTATTACAAACTCAAAAATGCGGAAACTTAAATTTCATGCATTTTTTTATAACTTGCCTTCGATTTGGGACACCTAAACCGAACCTTTGATGACGCACAAAATTTACCAATCATTTCAAGCAGCAAAAGAACATGGCGAAAAAAAAATCGTTGTTTTGATAGACCCCGATAAATTTAGCCTGGGAAATATCAAAAAAACGCTGGAGCTGTCCATTCAGGCAAAAGTAGATTACTTTTTCATCGGTGGAAGTCTCGTCGTCAATAACATGCTTGATTATTGCCTGCAGACTATCAAGGAGTCCTGTGATATTCCGATGATACTTTTTCCGGGTAATTCTTTTCAATTGAGCTATAAAGCCGATGGGATACTTTTTTTGTCCCTCATTTCAGGCCGAAATGCAGAACTGTTGATCGGTAAGCATGTTATCACTGCGCCGTATTTGAAGGTTAGTCCCCTTGAAATTCTGCCAACTGGTTATATGCTGATTGATGGAGGAGTACCTACTACAGTTTCTTATATGAGCAATACCCAGCCCATACCAGCCAACAAAGACGACGTCGCATTGTGCACTGCCATGGCTGGAGAAATGCTGGGCCTTAAAATGATGTATATGGACGCTGGAAGTGGAGCAAAAAACCCGATCAGTTCCTCCATGATCGATGCAGTTAGTAGTACTATAAAAATTCCCTTGATTGTCGGGGGCGGTATCCGGACACCTGAAAAAGCAATGGAAAACGCAAAGGCAGGAGCCGATGTAATTGTTGTTGGAAATGCAATTGAGAAAAACCCAAACCTAATCAATGAAATGGCAGAAGCCGTTCATGGAGTGAGTACACCTGTGTAATTTTATTCTAATCTGAACCAAATTATAAAGTAGTTCGTTTTACAAATTTCACAACAAATTCTTTTTCAAATTTTTAAACAATCGTGCTTAAAGGCAAAGTCATAAAATCAACCGGAAGCTGGTACCAGGTCGAATTGGACAGTGGAGACCGGATTCAATGTCGAATCCTGGGTAAATTCAGATTGAACGGCCTCAAACTCACCAATCCTGTTGCGGTTGGAGACGAGGTAGAAGTTGATTATAAAGAAGAGGAGGACACTGGAATGATCAAAAAAGTGTTGCCTCGCAAAAACTATGTGGTCCGGCAAAGCCCACGGAATTTGCATAATCTGCATTTGATGGCCAGTAATATTGATCAGGCTGTGCTCATCGTGACCATAATTCATCCTAACCTCAAACAAGGTTTCATTGACCGGTTTTTGTTGATGACTGAACCTCATGACATTCCCGTAATTTTGATTTTTAACAAAGCTGATCTTTATGAAGAAGAAGAATTTCTGATTTATAAAATGCTGAAGGAAATTTATGAATCCATCGGCTATAAAGTAATGCTCGTTTCTGCTTTAAATAATGTGGGAACAGACGACCTAAAAGCATTATTAAAAAACAAAATCACATTGATCAGTGGTCAGTCCGGAGTTGGAAAATCGACTTTGATCAACAGCATTCATCCACAATTGAATTTGAAAACACTCGAAATTTCAGATTACACTGGCAAAGGGCAACACACTACTACTTTTGCAGAAATGTTTGCTATTGACGATGAAACCTACATCATCGATACGCCGGGAATC
>JANQFJ010000222.1 GCA_028277915.1 Saprospiraceae bacterium | reverse complement strand
AAGCATGGGAATACAAAATGGAATGGTCAATGCATCAGGCGACCTTATGTGTTGGGGACATCCACAAGGAAAAGAGCAATGGACGATAAATATTCCTGATCCGAAAAATAGAAACGAATCATTACTAGAAATAAAAATTCCATCTGGTTCGGTTGTTACCTCTGGAAATTATGAAAATTTTACACTGATAAATGGTCTTCGCTATTCTCATATAGTTGATCCTCGAACCGGACGACCTGTTTTAGGAACAAAACACGTTTCTGTGATTTCACCTAATCCCGAATTAGGAGATGCTCTTGCCACTGCAATATCAGTCATGAGAGTTAAAGAGGGAATTGCCCTAGTCAATAGGTTAGCCGGTATCGAAGCTATTGTGATAGATCAAAACGATGAAGTATTCTATTCTGATCATTTAAAACCCTTTACATTATGATAAAAGTTAAGTCCGAAATTTTGCTATTAGCGTTCATCGCTTTAAGTTGTTTTCAATCCTGCACTTCAGTAAAAGGATACGAGAAAATGTATTTGAATGACCCTTGTATGGTCTTAGAACCTGGGAAGCTTGATTTTTTTGAAACCAATTTTCAAACGTACCGTGAAGGTGCTTCCGGAGCCAACGGAGGTAAAGTAGGAGGAGGTTGCGGATGCAATTAGTGATCGTTACCATGATGTTTTTATTCCTAGTTTTCACACAGGAATTAAAAGCTCAATTCAAAAAATATACCCCTGGCAATCAAAACGATTTGGCCAAAGGAGATTCTACCGAGATAACAATTAGTACTTATGAAAAACCAGATTGGAAGACCATTGATATTAATTTCCTGAGTAGCTATTATGTGCAAGAAGGAAACAACTCTCCTGTAACAGGAGGAATTGGAACGGAGCAATTGACCGATTTTACGCAGAAAGTAATCATTTCAGCTCCTTTGACGAACAAGTTTACATTAAACCTTGACGGGGGATACGATTATTATTCTTCAGCTTCGACAGATAATATTAATAATGTAAAATCTTCGGATTCTAGTTCCGACCTCCGTATGCACGGGAATGTTGGTTTTAATTTTCAAATCAATGAATCTAAAAATATAGGATTCAGGTTTGGAGGGAGTGGGGAATACGATTATGCTTCTGTCAATGGTGGGATGAATTTTGGGTTGATTTCAAATGATAAAAACACTTCATTTAATTTAGGACTTCAGGCTTTTTTCGATACTTGGGTTCCATATTTTCCATCAGAACTGAGAGGTAGGGTGCAAGTCCCAACAGATAAAAGACAATCGTATAATGCATCGATGACAGTTTCAAGAGTCTTGAATAAACGAATGCAATTTTCGGTTCAGTTAGAAGGTGTTTATATGAAAGGTTTGCTGTCAACTCCTTTTCACAGAGTATATTTTTTAGAACAGCAAAAAGCTAATATTGAAAATCTTCCAAATAGTCGTTTAAAAACTCCCATAGGATTAAGGCTTAATACCTTTATTACAGAAAACCTGATCGCAAGGACGTATTATCGTTTTTATTGGGATAATTGGGGGATCAAGGCGCACACAGCTAGTTTAGAGTTGCCAATAAAACTAAATCGGTTTTTCTGGATTTATCCATTTTATCGATTTCATATTCAAAATGCCGCCACTTATTTCAAGCCTTACAAGGAGCATAATATTAGTGAAAAATACTACTCCTCTGATTTCGATTTGTCAGCATTCACAAGCCAGAGCTATGGAGTTGGAATAACTTACAGTCCTCCAGGAGGTTTGTTGAAAATCAAAATACCTTTCCGTAGTTATCCATTTTTTGTGGTGAAAGGAATTGATTTAAAATACAGTCATTATGACCGAAGTACAGGATTAAAAGCTGATATTATTAGCATTGGAGTAAGTTTCAGTTTTTAGAATATAATAATTCATAAAGCAAGGGCTATAATTATTTTAGCCTTTTCTTAATCACCAATCTTTTATCAAAATACAAATATGAAAGGATTTCTACTGATTCACTGATAGGCCTAAAGTGGGTTTTATTTAATAACTCATTAAAAAAATTAATTATGAAAAAGTATTTTGGTTTGTTTTTTCTTCTGGGCTTGTTTTTATTTGGATTATCATCATGTACCGGAGAGCGGGAAGATGATGACAATGAAATGGATGAGATGGTTGAAGAAAATTCTGAAGATTTAAATAACGACGAAGCAGATTTGCAGGCTAAGTTAATTAATTATCCTTCGATGGTTGATGATTATGTTGTTCAAAATTTTTCAGGAATGGCCATTGAAAATGTTTCAATTCTAGCTAATGGAAATTTAAAGGTTAAATTGAGTGATGGAAAAGATTTGCTATTTGGTCCTGATGGAAATTTTCTTGAATAAGAATTTTAAGTAAACCTGTTTTGTCAAACTACGTAGAATTGGAAATAACTCTAGTTATCCGATTCTATGTGGTTTTTTAAACTATAAAAAAAGTAATTATTGGAGTGAAATTGACACGTAATTCTATTATTTCAACAGTTCTGTTCGCTTTGCTCGTTGCTACTTTGATGACGCTGGAGGAATTTTATGAAGGCGATATGAACACAACAACCGTGATTGAAGAAATTATTGCCTATTTATCGATTTTAGGATTGTTATTTATTTTTATCGTAGCACCATTTCAAAAATTGATTGATTTATTGGATAAGAAGTTACCTTGGAAAGGGCATTTTTTCAAGCGTATGGGGATTGAAAGCCTTGCCGTAATCGGTCTTTCGATATCGTTGGGGTTTATTTTCGGAGAATTTATACATCTGTATATCGATCATGTATTAGAAGCTGCAGCGGTGGTGTTGCGGACGATGCTTTTTCTTTTGATTTGTTCTTCTATCATCATGGCTTTGTTAGAGTTGAGACAATTGCATGATGAAAAAGACAAGTTGCTTCAATTGAGCCAACAACTTGAAAAAGAAAAAATAGAAACGCTTTATAATTCTTTAAAACAGCAGGTGAATCCACATTTTTTGTTTAATAGTTTGAGTGTTTTATCTTCATTGATTCACTATGATGTTAAAAAGGCTGATGATTTTATTCAACATTTTTCAGATATCTATCGATACGTCCTTGATATTAACAAACAACGTTTGGTGACGCTAAATGAAGAGCTTCAATTTTTAGAATCTTATTTGTTTTTGCAACAAATTCGATTTGGAGAAAACATACATATTGATTCCAAAATTGATCAGAATAACGAAGGAAATAAATATTTACCGCCTTTATCACTTCAATTGGTTTTTGAAAATATTTTAAAACATAACATTGTTTCAAAAGAATATCCAATGAAGGTTACAATGTCCTTCGATAAAGAAAATCTATTAATTCAAAACGCGATGAAGCCGAGACAAGATGTTGTGAGTTCAGGTATTGGCATCAAAAACTTGACGGACAAATACCAAATATTACAGAAACAATTGCCATCCTTTCAAAAAGGAAAAGACACCTACACTGTTTCATTGCCTTTATTAAAATCTTCAATCTCCTAATGAAAGTTGTCATCATAGAAGACGAACATCCAAATGCTTTGAGGCTGCAAAAAATGCTTTTAGAGATTGATGATAAAATCGAGATTGTTCAAATTCTTGAAAGCGTTGAAAAATCAAGCCAATTCATTGGGTCTAAGCCAGAATTAGATCTGATTTTTTTAGATGTTCGTTTGACAGATGGGACGGGGCTGGAAATATTGGAGCGGACAAAAACGAAGATACCGGTTATTTTTACGACTGCTTTTGATGAATATGCCATTGATGCTTTTAAATATCTAAGTGTTGATTACCTTTTAAAACCAATCAAAAAAGACGCGCTAAAAAATAGCCTGAAAAAGTATTATGAAAACTTTAAACACAAAGATATATTCACCAATCAGCTAAACAAACTGGTTGGATTTATTCAACCCGAAAAGCCATCAATTTATATTTGCCGAAGAGGGAAAAATCAATACCCAATAAAAACAGATCAAATTGTTTGCTGCTTTGTCGAAGATCAGGAAACTTGGGTGATGACAAAGGATGGCAACGAATTTTTAATCCAAAAATCACTGGAACAATTAGATAAGGAAATGGATTCAAAATTATTTTTTAGAGCAAACCGGAAAGTGATTTGTTCAAAAAATGCAGTTGAGAAATTCGAAATTTTACCGAAATCAAAAATAAAATTGAAGCTATCACTAGATCTTCCCTTCGAAATTATCATTTCTTCTGAAAAATCTGCGGCCTTCAAAGAATGGATTGTAAGTGATTAGTCTTCAAAAATTTTGGTTTCAAAACCATCAATGCTAAAACTGTTCTTTTCTTTTTTATAGTTTTCCAATCGCTCTTCCCCTTGCTTCTCTGCCCAATCCTTGAGTTGTGTTCTTTCTTCTTTAAAATCCATAAAAGGAACTTCGTATCCACAGGAAGTTTGCACCATTTCAACATCCATTTCAAAGAATTGGCGAGTACCTGGAAGCTTTGGAAATAATTCAGCGTACTCATTAAATTCGGAGTCTCTTTCATGATAAGCTTTGGCTTTTCCATAAAGTCGTAAAATCAGCGGCTTACCTTCAAAAGAACAAAACATGATGGTCATGCGGTTGTTTTTCAAAAGGTGAGCAGCCGTTTCATTGCCGCTTCCGGTCAGATTAAGCCAAACAATTTTTTTCGGGCTTAAAACGCGGAGCGTATCCATACCTTTTGGAGAAAGATTGATCCGGCCATCTGTTGCAGCAGTTGCGACAAAGAATACTTTTTGATTTTCGATAAATGCTATTAGTTTTGAATCGATTTCGGGTAACTGTTTTGCCATGGTCCTTTAGCTTTTAATATGACGAAATTAATATTGAATTATATGTGGGGTCACTGTATCCAGTACTTCAAAAGCAGCCTCCGCCATTCTGTTCCCTTTGGTATCCAAAAGCGGGTTTACTTCAGTGATTTCAAAGCAAACGACTTTTTTCGAGGATAATAATTGTTTAACAATCGCAATGACTTCATTCGGGTCAAATCCTTTGGAAACAGGCGTGCCGGTTCCCCTCGAAATCATATCGCAATCCAGACTGTCAACATCAAAAGAAATATAAATATGATCGCAGTTTTCTAATTGTTTTAGCGCCTCATTCAAACAATTTTCTAAACCACGATAGCGGATCTCTTCCACTTTGTAATTTCTTAAATTGAAATCTTTTATGATGTTATCTTCTGTTGGTTCGGTATCTCTTACGCCAAAGAAAACCAGATCCTCCGGAAGTAATTTTGGACCATCGACCCCAACATTTTGAAGTTGCTTCCAAATAGTTTGAGTGCTTTCAAAAACTTCATTGATCTGATATTCAATATTGTCATTACCCAGAGCAGCAGCAAGCGGCATTCCGTGGACATTTCCGGAAGGCGTTGTGAACGGGGAATGTAAATCTGCGTGTGCATCAATCCAAACCACACCAATTCGATCATTGGGGAAAGCAGCTTTTACTCCACTAATTGTTCCTAAAGCAGAGGAGTGATCTCCTGAAAGTACTATCGTGAAATTGCCTTCTGACAAAGATTTTTGTACTGCACCAGATACCCGCTCGCATTGCTTCCGAACTTTTTTAATTCTTTTTGCAAAAAGCGCATTTACTTTGTAGTAAACAGTTTCGTTATCCGTTTTGAGTTCAACGTATTCGAATCGAGTAAAGTAATCGTTATTTGCATTAATAGCAGCAACTTCAATCGCATCAACACCCATGTCAGATCCTCTCGTTCCGGCTCCAATGTCCGATCGATTTTTTATAATTTTTATTTGCTTCATTTTTTGGAAAAAGAGCTTTTCAAATAATTTGGTTAAACAAAATTATTTCAATCCGCCGATCATGTCTTCTGGTTTCACCCATGCGTCAAATTCTTCAGCGGTCAAGTAACCCAATTCGATGGCTGCAACCTTCAAGGTTTTGTCTTCTTTGTAAGCTTTTTTAGCAATGGCGGCAGCTTTGTCATAGCCGATTTTGGTATTTAAAGCAGTAACCAACATGAGTGAATTATTCAGTTTTTCTTCAATGACGTTGTAATTTGGCTTGATTCCTACCGCACAATTGTTATTAAAGCTTTTACAAGCATCACCAATCAGTCTTGCAGAAAAAAGAAAATTGAAAATCATCATCGGTTTAAATACATTGAGTTCAAAATGGCCGGTTGCACCGCCAATGTTGATCGCTACGTCATTTCCCATTACTTGAGCACAAGCCATCGTTAAGGCTTCAGATTGTGTGGGATTGACTTTTCCGGGCATAATAGATGAACCTGGTTCGTTGGCCGGAATGATCAATTCGCCAACCCCGCAACGTGGTCCGGAAGCTAACATGCGAATATCGTTTCCGATTTTCATCAAAGAAACGGCAACCGTTTTTAAAGCACCATGAGCTTCAACGATGGCATCATGCGCAGCAAGGGCTTCAAATTTATTTTTTGCAGTGACAAATGGCAATCCAGTCAAATCCGCGATTTGTTTTGCAACGTTTTTAGCATAGCCGTTTGGTGTATTCAATCCAGTTCCAACTGCGGTTCCTCCTAGAGCCAGCTCAGCAAGATGCTTCATCGAATATTTAATGGCCTGCAGACCATGATCCAGTTGAGAAACATAACCTGAAAGTTCCTGACCAACAGTTACCGGAGTGGCATCCATGAAGTGTGTGCGACCAATTTTTACTACTTTCATAAACTCTTTCGACTTGGCTTTTAAAGTATCCCGAAGAGATTCGATTCCAGGAATTGTCACTTCCACCAAAATTTTGTAAGCGGCGATGTGCATGGCTGTAGGAAAAGTATCGTTGGAAGATTGAGATTTGTTGACGTCATCATTTGGGTGCAGGATTTTTTTGTCGTCGGTCAGTTTTCCACCTTTTAAAACATGGGCGCGATTTGCAATCACTTCGTTTGCATTCATATTGGATTGGGTGCCAGAGCCGGTTTGCCAAACAACGAGTGGAAATTGATCATTCAGCTTTCCAGCAAGAATTTCGTCACAAACCCTACCGATGAGTTTAGCTTTTGATTTGGTGAGTGCGCCGAGTTCTGCATTGGTCAGGGCAGCCGCTTTTTTTAAAATTGCAAATGCATGAACAACCTCGATTGGCATGATTTGGCCGCCTATTTTGAAGTTCTGTTTGGAGCGTTGAGTTTGCGCAGCCCAATATTTGTCAACAGGAACATTTACGGGGCCGATACTGTCTTTTTCTTTACGGTATTTCATATAAAAAGGAGGATTAACGTTAGATTTGAAAATTTCAAAATACATTTTTAAAACAAACGGTGCAAAGGTAAGGTTTTGATTTATTTGAGCGATGATTTACTTGAAAATATTGCAACTTTATAGGATCTATTCGGTTTATAATTTATCAATGGGTTGACTTAAAACAGTGGTCTTCTTTATTTTCATTAAATTCTGTTGGCAACTCTTTTCAGACTTATTATATTTGGCTATGCTTAAAAAAATAAAACCTAAATTTGAATAACTCACCTGACTTTGGTTGGGACCAAAAACAAATCAAAAAATGGCATTCAAACTACCTGATTTACCCTATGACTTCGACGCTTTGCAACCTCACATTGACAAACGGACGATGAAAATTCATCATGATAAACATCATGCAGGATATACCAACAAACTCAATGCGGCTATCGAAGGGACCGATTTAGCAAAAAAATCAATTGAGGACATTTTGAAGAAAGTTTCAAAGCATGGCGCTGCTGTTCGCAACAATGGTGGTGGTTATTACAACCACGCGTTGTTTTGGAGAGTGATGTCTCCAAATGGCGGCGGAGAACCAAGCACTAAATCAAAACTTGGCAGAGCAATGACCAAAGCGTTTGGTGATTTTGAAACTTTTAAAGCAAAATTTTCTGCAGCTGCCGGAACAAGGTTTGGTTCTGGTTGGGCATGGCTTTGCGTCAATCGCGCAGGAAATTTGTTCGTCACTTCAACTCCAAACCAGGACAATCCACTGATGGATGTCGCTGAGAAGAAAGGAACACCAATTTTGGGGCTTGATGTATGGGAACACGCTTATTATCTCAAATATCAAAACCGAAGACCTGACTATGTGGCTGCGTTCTTTAATGTGATCAACTGGGACGAAGTCTCAAAACGTTACAATGCGGCGACCAGATAATACTTGACTAAATCTTTGTCTGCAATGAATTTTTAAAAAGCGCCTGATTCATTAAACAGGTTGGGCGTTTTTAATATTTTTTGCGTTTCCGTGGTGAAATACCGTTGCTATTAAAGATAAAAATAGTAAATTTGACTAATTATAATCCAGAATTCCTCTCTTTAGAACATATGCTTTAAAAAAGGAATTGTCATTTATATTACATTTTTTTATATAAAGAGTGAGTTTTTGAAACCTTTTTATTGTAAACTGCGTATTAGATTACGTTAAACCGTTTTTTAATAACGTTCAAATCCCGTACCCCCCATGATCATTTTATGTATTCTTTTAGTCATCCTCGGGCTTTTCAGTTATGAACTAGTACACGAGGCATAGCAATCAAATGTCAACCTAAATTCTTAAACCAAAAAAAAGAGAAAGGCGCTTACGAAAATCGTAAGCGCCTTTTTTCGTTAGGCCTTGGTGTTTTATTTCTTTTTTTTCGGTTTTACAGCTTCATACATAAACTCTGCTTGTTCGAGAGTATAAGTTCCCGCTAATCCATTTTGAATCACATATTCTTTATCTCCCTGAACGGTAATATA
>JANQFJ010000217.1 GCA_028277915.1 Saprospiraceae bacterium | reverse complement strand
GTTCGGTGTTTTTACTGATTTTTCCACCAACAACTCCTACAATATCTCCTGAGTAGATTTTTTCACCTGGATTTTTTCGTTCCAGCCATTCGGCGTAATCGGCAGAGCCTGATTGGTAAGTTACGCCTAGGTTTTCAAGTATAAAGATATTGTATGCTGCTAAATTTGCAACAGCCAAAACTTCTTCGGCAATGGCAATAGCAACGACGGATGGTTCAGGAGGGCAAGCTACTGCGCCAACTCCGGCACAAGCATTTGGAAGTGCAGATAAGCCAATATTTACACCTGCGGCGACTATTTCAGCTGAATAAATCGAGGTTTCAAAAATATATTCAGGAGTCGAAGTTGCTTCGCCAGCGGTTTCTCCTTCGATCCGCCCAACGGCAGTATTCCCGCTATCAAAAAAAGTGACAAAATTGTTGTCGTTATTTGGTGTTCCAGCGCTTAGCTTTATAGCAACTCCCTGCGCACTTCCTTCTACTCTGAGCGGATAAGCATTGTAGTTGGCTTCACCACCTGAAACATTTGTGTTTATCGTCACCTGGCCTTTTAAAAGAGAAGTACCATCGACATCCAGCGTACTATTCAAATTTGTTGCACCGTTCACATTTAATGTACTATTGAGTTGAGTATTGTTTGCAACAGTCAGTGAATTATTTAAAAGTGAAGGTCCATTAACCGTCAAGATATTGTCAATTGTTCCATTGTTCAGAGCATGAATGTTGAAAAATGTGCCATCTCCACCTGCGGTTATATTGTTGACAACAGTGATATTATCTCCAAATGAAGCATCTTCTCCCACGTGAAGGAAACTATCCACGACTGCTTCATGGCCCTGAACGTATAAACTTTGGACAATGGTTGAATCTCCTTTTACTTCAAGCGTGCCGCCAACTTCAACATCACCTGGCAAAATGATGTCTCCATTTGCTTTAATCCGAAGCCTTTCAAGATTGTTGGTTCGAAAAACAAGATCTACAGAATCTACATTTCCCACAAAATGTTTGTCAGGATCTGTTTTTTCCAGCCCTTCAATATTCCACCAGGGCTGACCCCACCACGGTACCCGGCCGCCTTCGTTTGGATTTATAGGAACCAGCCGGTTTGAGCTTCCCGCATGAAAGGCATACGGAACAGTGAGTAGTTTGGTAGTATTCAATACTTTGAAGCTGTTCCCGGCTTTTTCGTCCATGGCGATCTCCAGCCAGATTTCTTCAGACTCCCAGGGAATTTCTTCAAAATCTCCGAGCGGCACATCGCCTTTCCCGATTATAAAACTAAATAAACCAAATTCATTGGTTTTTACATGATGAATTTCACTATAAGCAACTATTCTTCTTTCAATATTGGAAATTAAAGCAACTCTTAATGTTATTGGCATATCGGCAATCAATTGACCGTCGGCATCTCTTGCCACAGCCTGGTAACTCATCCCTTGCGGAATGTTTTGAGCGAAAATCGAAGTGAGGGAAAGAGTGAAAAGTATGGTATTAAAAATTATCTTTTTCATTGGGTTTGGTTTAAAGTGAAGTAAGAAATGTTAGGCGCCAAAAAGCATTTACCTAAAAAATAAAAGCAATTGCCTATATTTTTAGCAATTTAAATCGGTGTATCAGCTTTCCGGAATCATCAGCAATTTGTAAGAAATACAATCCCGTTGGGTAGTCATTCATAGCCCATTCCAATTTCAAACTACCGGCAGGAAGCGTTTTATTCATCAAAGTTTGTCCTGAATAGTCTGAAATGGTGAGTTGATTGTCTTGTTCTTGTGCCTGACTGATCTGGAATGTAAATGTTTCCTCAAAAGGGTTGGGAAAGATTTTAGCAGAAAATTGATCTGAGAATTCGAAGATGATTTCTGATCCAGGTTCGATTTGAGTTTTTTCCAAAATCCGGGGTTGTAAAAACCCTTCTTTGGAGAAGCCAAAAGAGACATTATCGAAAGCAGTAAATGGTTCTCCCAGTGTCCAATCCAATGAAATCTTTTTGCCGGAATCGTTTTCTCCGGCTACTCCAATAAATTGTCTTTCGATGGTTTGAGCAGTAATAGCGAATGTAAAAAATAGAAAAACGTAGGTAATAAGGTGTGGTTTTTTCATAAGCGACATTTTTAATTTATCTAAATATAACAAATTATCGCCATGTTTAAAAATTTAATTACCAAAGTAATATGCCTGACTAGGAAAAAGATGAAGTTTTAACTAAAGAAGAGGGGAAGTGATTGTCAATAGATTTTGATTACCTCACCTGTCTTTGCTCCTTCAATACATTTTAAGTATCCATTGACTACACGATCCATTGAAACAGGGTGGTGTCCCGGAAAATACGGTGCATATTTTTCAACGGCATCTTCTACCAACCCAGGGCATACTACATTTATTCGGATATTTCTTTTGAGCTCTATTGAAGCTGCATTTACAAAAGCATTTACGGCACCATTGACTGTGCTAAGTCCTACACCCATTCGGATGGGATCTTCAGCAAGAATTCCGGTGATTAATGTGAAAGATCCATTGTCGTTGATAAAATCCTTTCCAATCATAACCAGATTGATTTGGCCCATCATTTTATCTCGAATACCAGTGTAAAAATCATCTTCGGTCATACTATCAAAAGGGCCAAAATAAGCACTTCCTGCAGCACACACGACAGCATCAACATTTTGGACAGCTTTGAACATACTTGTAATTGAGGAACTGTCAGTAATGTCCACTTTGATGTCACCTTGGTTAGCACTGGCTCTAATCACTTCATGATTTTTGACTAATCGCGCGTACACTTTTTTTCCAATGGTACCGGATGCCCCAACAAGTATTATTTTCATGGATGTGTAATTTTAAAGAAAAGGTATACTTTCAATCAAATATAAAAAGAAGAAACTAAGTAGTTTAAAAAACTTTCCAACAAGAAGTGCCCATTTAATAGATAATTGGTAAATTCAGGAATAACCATAATACATACTTATGAAAAACCTATGGAAACTCATTCCAACCAATGAACAAAAAGTTAGTGAATTGCATCATGAGTTGAAAATCCATCCTGTTCTTTGCCGTTTATTGGTTCAGCGTGGCATTCTAGAACCGAAAACTATTCAGCAGTTTTTCAGTCCTGAACTTTCGGATCTGCATGATCCATTTCTCATGAAAGGCATGGCTTCTGCAGTATCACGAATCCTTCATGCTATCAATCAAAAAGAGCGCATTTTGATTTATGGTGATTATGATGTTGATGGTGTAACATCCATAGCATTGCTGTATTCCTTTTTAAATAATTATCATTTGAAACTCGATTACTATATCCCGGACCGGTATAAAGAAGGATATGGTATTTCAATGGATGGGATAGACTATGCCAGTCAAAATGATATTAGCTTGATCATAGCCGTTGATTGTGGGATAAAAGCCGTTGACCAGGTGGAAGAAGCTAAAAAACGTAATATAGATTTTATCATATTGGATCATCATTTGTCAGGATCGGAAGTGCCCAATGCGGTAGCTATTCTAAATCCAAAACAGCCTTCTTGCGATTATCCATATAAAGAACTTTGTGGCTGCGCTGTTACATTTAAATTAATTCAGGGCATAAGTTATCAACAACGTATTCCTAAGGAAGAAATCAATTCGTTATTGGATCTCGTAGCGGTTGGTATTGCATGTGATATTGTTCCCATGACTGGTGAAAATCGAACACTCACGTATTTTGGATTAAAAAAACTCAACATTGATCCACAACTTGGCTTAAATGCTTTAATCAAACAGACGAGAAGGAATAAACCTCTCACAATCAGCGATATTGTCTATGGGATCGGACCAATGATCAATGCTGCTGGTCGTATGGCAGATGCTCGTCAAGCAGTAAAGTTGTTGCTGGCTAATGAAAATTTGGTAGCTATGGAATATGCCCGACAACTGGAATATTTAAATAATCAGCGTAAAGTATTTGATAAAAAAATAGTTCAGGAAGCTGAAGTTTTGATAGATGAAACGATGGATTTAGATAAACAAAAGAGCATAGTTTTATACCAACCCCATTGGCATAAAGGGGTGGTAGGGATAGCTGCTTCCCGGGTAGTAGAAAAATACAATCTCCCTGCAATCATAATGACAGAATCAAATGGCAAAATTGTCGGATCAGCCCGATCTGTTCCCGGTTTTGATATTTACCGGGCAATCAAATCTTGTGATGATTTGTTGTTTGGATTTGGTGGACACAAGTATGCAGCCGGATTAAGTTTATCAGCGGAAAAGCTCAAACAATTTTCCAATCGTTTTGAATCTCTCGCCAGTGAATTTGTCACTCAAGCCATTAATGAAGGGGAAATTGTCATTTCGGCGGAACTTCAATTGAAGGAGATTAATTTAGATCTTTGGGAACAGATAAAAAAGTTTGCTCCTTTTGGTCCTCAAAATCGGAATCCTGTTTTTTTAAGTAGAAATGTTAAAGATACTGGCTTTTCAAAGTTGTTGAAAAATAATCACCTGCAACTATCTGTTCGACAGAACCAGTCACCTGTTTTTAGCGGAATCGCATTCAACCAAGGTGGAGCTTTTCAAAAAATTAAAAATAAGCCATTCGACTTGTGTTTTAACTTACAGGATAATCATTGGAAAGGTAAAACCACGCTTCAATTGCAAGTCAAGGATATAAAATTTTAGAAAAAAATTGCATTATTGTAAAATTAGATATAATATTGTTGATATGTCAATAGTTGATGAAATAATAAAAGATAAAAAACTTGAAGAAGTTGTG
>JANQFJ010000081.1 GCA_028277915.1 Saprospiraceae bacterium | reverse complement strand
TCTTTTTTATCATTTTTCTCTTTTTTATCACCATCACGATCCGGAAGGCCACGGGTATAGCCGGCAGTCCAATTTACCCAATCGCCATTGGATAAAGTTCCTTTTCCAGACCATCCTGTATTGGTCACAACTCCTGACAAAAGGACTTTTTCGCTTTTTTCTTTTTCCGGTTTAAAGGATAAATTGATCATACCATTTGAAAAAGAATATTTGACTTGTATTTCAGTAGAATCATTGACCTTGATAACCATTTTTGGTTTTTCAATATTTCTTTTTACTTGTAAAGTATAATTTTCGGCTCCTACAGTAAGATTGTAAACACCTAATAAATTTGTATGATCTATTGCCTTGATGACGTAGGCTTTACCTCTGACCCAGTTGTGTAAAATTTTTGCTTCTTTTGAAAAAACATTATCTGAAGTAATTATAAAATTTGCATATTTCCCTTTTTCCAGACTTCCAATTTTGTCACTTACTCCGATGAGTTTAGCTGGGGTGTGGGTTAATGCTTTTAAAGCATTTTCTTCAGAAAGCCCATTTTTGATTGCTTTTCGAAGGTTGGCGCTAAATGCTGATTTTTTCTTCAAACCAGCTGTCGTGAATGCAAAATCAATGTTAGCCTCTGAAACCAGAGCAGGATTTGAAGGAGCCAATTCCCAATGTTTTAAATCTGAAAGGTCTGCCTGCAGCGCATCAAAAGGATCTTCGACATCAAAGGCTTTTGGAAAATCAATTGGGAGGATGAAAGCTGAACCCGTCTTTTTCAGCGCATCAAGCCTTCTATATTCCCGGCCACTGCCTTCAATAATGTAGTTTTTACCATACTCTTCAGCAATTTTTACCGCCCTCAATGCTGAAATCTGTTCTTCAACATCAAAAATCTGGGGAAGATCCTGAACATCATTCCAAGCTTCGAGCGACAGGTTTTTTTCTTTTTCATTGCCATGGTCTTTATACCACTGACCATCCAAGTAAGTTTGGCGAAGCAAGGCAATACAGCCCATCAATGACCCTGGATAAGATTGTGTGGATTTCCCTTTTCGAAAGGACAAATGATGTGCGCCCTTTTTCTTCAAAATATTGAGGTGTTCCTTGTCTTCACCAAGCAAGACGAGTGTCGAAGTACCACGAGAAATACCGTCCATTTGATGTGTAAGTACTGTCCCGAAACCAATTGCCCTAAAGCTTTTGGCTGTTTTACCATCAACTTTGAAATGATCGACAGCATTAAATTCTGGTTTCATCGCTTCATTCCAACTGAATGCTCCTTTTTTGTTGGACAACATTTGCGGGGATTGTTTAGGTTTCTCTCCTGCTGATTCAGGTTCGGGCATCCCATAATTCGTGTACAAATCAATAAACGAAGGATAAATAAACTTTCCATCACAGTTGATCTTTACAGCATCGTTTGGAATTTGAATATTCTTTCCAATGGCTTCGATTTTACCGTCCCGAATCAAGAGTGTCGCATTTCCAATTTTTTCATTATAAGATTTGAAAATAGTAGCGTTTGTAAAAGCATAAAATCCATCACGGCTGTCTTTGACTCCATTTCTTGGAAATGTCGTTTGGGACCATAAAAGTGTTCCACTGAAAAAAAATAAAAAAAGTAGAATTAGGTTTTTCATTATTTCAAAAGAGTTTTTAAAGCTGATCCGTTTTCAATAGTGAACAAATATATCGATAAATTTGTGGATAAAGTTAATGGTGTTTGGTGGGAAAAAAGAAAATAAAAAAAATCCGGTGAGTCTACACTCACCGGACCATCATCAATCTACTTAAGACAATTTTGGATATTGAATTATACGATTTGTATCTCTTGCCTGGAAGTTTCAAATTCTTCCAATTTAGGAAGCGAAACGATAAGCACGCCATTCTCATATTTAGCAGTAATTGCAGAAAGGTCCACTTTGTCATTTAGTTCAAACTGTCGTTTAAAACCTTTGGGGGAATACTCCTGCCTTCTCCATGCGGTTTGTTCCTCATTTTCCAGCTTTTCAGCAGAGATTTTTAAAGTATTGTCAATTGTAGCAATTAAAAAATCGTTCTTTTCGTAACCCGGTGCATACAGATAGAGAATATATTTGTCATCCTCTTCTTGTACATTGACCGGAGGATAATTCAACGCGGCCTTAAATCGCTCCTTCCAAAATTTTTTAGCCGGATGACCATAATGCCCCCCATATTTAGCTCCTGAATGATGTTTCCATTTTTTATAATATGCTCTGTTACACATGATTTTTGATTTTAAGTTTAAAAAAATTAATGAATGTCAATGAAGCGCAAGTCTTCAAAGTTTTGATATTGACTTGGGCGATCTCCGTAGAACAAGGGTTCTGTTTGATCATCGCGGTAAGACAAATACCTTGAATTTCTTTCGGAGTGTCTGAAGTAATATTCTCCATTTCTGTCATAAGTAATGAAGTATTTAATCCTTCGAAACATTGCGTAAATGATGCTCAATATTCCTGCTGCAATAAATGCAAAGACAAAAAATTTGGCTACAAAGAAGAAAAGCATCACGGCTAATGACAAGCCAAAAAATATTCTAAATGGTCCCATGATGGTTTGTTTTATAGTGAAATAATCAGGCAATTTTAGGATGTTAGATCTTTAAAATTGCTTGTTTTTTTAGGAAGACGGATAAGTTGGAGAATTACTTTAAAAAAGTGTGATTTTTTTGAAAATTTTATAGAATTAAATTTAATCAGCTGAAAATGAGGTTGTTGTAACTTGTTTAAGAAAAGGGAGAAATGTTTTAATTCCAAAACAGAGAAATGGTCTGTCAGAAATTAAAGCGGGTGTTATGAATGATCAAACTTCTTCGTTATCATCCATAGGAGGCTGCTCTATATTTTTCTGATCTTTTTCACTTATATAACCCCTTTTTCTGCAATGTGCTTTCCATTTTGACTTAAATTGCTGACGCTCTTCATCGCTCATGTTCATCCATTTTTTTCGCCATTTTCGTTTTCTGTCACTACCCCACGGACCTGGCCTTCCGCGAAAACCACCGAACAGGATTTTGGTCAAAACCAAAAGGCCAAGTGCCTTCCAATAAGTTAATGGCTGGACGCCAATGGTGCCAGGAAGAATGAAATTCCATAACAACATGACCACCCAACCCATGGCCAATACGAATGCAGCAAATACCAATGCAAAAAATACAATTTTGAGTGGATGAAATCTTCGGCGGCTATGTTTATTTTTTCCAAACATGATAAAAGTTTTTCAAAATGTGAATTTAAATTAATACTCCAAAAATTCTTCGTACAAACTTTGCAAACGATCGCGAAGATGTTGAGTGGCGTAGCGTTTTCTCGAAATCAGTGTTTTAATATTTTCACCGGTTCTGTCAGCGATTTCCTGAAAAGTTTGGTCTTCCAATTCATTCCAAATAAAAACATTCCTTTGTTTTTCAGGCAGCTCATCCAACGCACTGAATAATTCTTCCCAAAATAATTCTTTCAGGTTTTCATCTTCAGGTGAAGTGCTTTCTGCCATGAGAATATCTTTTAAACTAAAACCTCCATCTTCATTCTCATAAGTATAATCCTCCAAAAGGTCAGGCTTTTGTTTTCTATAGTTATCGGTGATCCGATTGCGTGCTACTCTGAAAAGCCAACCGCTGATTTGTTCAATTGAATCAAGATCGACAACATTGCTGAGTTGGAACCATACATCTTGAACAATATCTTCTGCGTCGGCTTTTGTATTTACCCTTCCCCGGATAAACCCAAATAACCGGCTACTGTAGTCACGGATGATGGTGCTTATGGTTCTTTCGCGTTTTTCGGCCATTGGCTCAGACATATTTTCGCCTTTTTGTTGGAAGACGAATGAGATTTAAAATTACTTTAAATTTTTATTGATTTTATTTTAACTAGAAAGGAGGTTGAGAATTTTATTTTTAAAAGGACTTATACTTAATCTCAAACGGATAAGTGTAAAAAGGGAAACCGGTTCAGAAGTGAATAAATTTATTGATTAATTTGCGGATAATTTAAAATTGAAATTTCCGAAATGAACGCTAAACCTGACATCGAACATTTTTTGGCCAATTGTCAAGAAAGTGTT
Source organism: Saprospiraceae bacterium (assembly GCA_028277915.1). Lineage (GTDB taxonomy): Bacteria > Bacteroidota > Bacteroidia > Chitinophagales > Saprospiraceae > JAHDHW01. The sequence goes on along the minus strand of JANQFJ010000081.1, from coordinate 2,417 downwards.
GAAAATGACACTTTTATTAAATTGACCTTGAGTAAACCAACGGGAGAAGAGCCCGATTTGAAAAATGTTTATGTCCGGCCTGTTGAAATCCGAAGCCAGCCGATGCTTTCTTTTACGTTACGATATGCAACCAAGGATATTACCAAAAATTATAGCATCGAAGAAGCGATTGGGATCGTCAGTCTTTGGTTGGGAAATACTTTTTTAAATGCAGATCTTCTGACAACTACCGCAGACTTCACTTTAGTTTTTAATAAAAAACGGAGAGCAAAATTGCTACGCAAAAAAGCTTCTCAGCAAGAGTTACCTGAAAAAACGCATAATCGTGCAAAAAGACAATTCGTCAATCCCCAAAGCGCTTTTTTAAATCAATTGGGAATAACCAATCAAAAAGGGGAAGTGCTCAAAAACAGCCAACGCAAATTCCGGCAGATCAATAAATTTATTGAAATCATCGATAGTTTATTACCTGAAAAAACTAAAAAGAACAAATTCAAAATTGTCGATGTCGGAAGCGGAAAAGGGTATTTGACTTTTGCGCTTTATGATTTTTTAAAAAATACAAAACATTGGCAACCAGAAATTTACGGCATCGAATTGCGAAAGCCACTTGTCGATTTTTGCAATGCTTTGGCAATCGAATCTGAATTTAAAAATTTACATTTTGTTGCAAAAGATATTAATGATTTTGAAGTTGAAAAACTGGATATGCTGATTGCTTTGCATGCTTGTGATTTTGCTACGGATATTGCCATCGCCAAAGGCATCCAATCAAATGCAGAAATTATTGTAGTCGCTCCCTGTTGCCACAAACAAATCAGAAAAGAGATCAATTGTCATTCGGAAATGAACGCTATTTTGAAACATGGGATTTTGGAAGAGCGACAGGCAGAGTTGATTACCGATGGTATTCGTGCATTGCTGATGGAGGCAAATGGCTATAAAACCAAAGTCTTTGAATTCATATCAACCGAGCATACCAGCAAAAACCTGATGATCGTCGGAATAAAATCAAAACCTAATCCTGAAGCGTTGCAAAAAGTGGAGTCAATTAAAACAGCGTTTGGAATCGGTGTTCATTATTTGGAAAAATTACTATCCTGATTATCCTTGCACATAGACCACAAACTTTTCTTCAAAAAAACCTTCTTCAAAAAAGTTAGAAATCGGCTCAATTTCCACGTATTCTTTTCGAGGGAGCGCTTTGATCTCAGTATGGACATTTCCGCCTTTTAGCGTTATCAGACCATTTGGAATAGCGTGTTGATGTTTCTTTTTTAAAAGCCGAAAACTCCAGGTGATCAATTTGTCCAATTGAGTGACAGCTCGGCTGATGACAAAGTCGAATCGCTGTTTAAGTTCCTCGGCTCTGACTTGTTTTGCACGAACATTTTTCAACCCCAAAGCTGTTTTCACTTCTTCAACTACACGTATTTTTTTCCCAGTTCCGTCTATTAACATAAATTGTGTTTCCGGAAAGAAGATGGCCAAGGGAATTCCGGGAAACCCTCCTCCGGTTCCTAAATCGAGTACTTCTGCCCCGGGTAAAAAGTTATACAATTTTGCTATAGCCAAAGAATGCAAGACATGCCTTTCATAAAGATTATCGATATCTTTTCTGGAGATGACATTAATTTTTTGATTCCAATCACGATACAACAGTAGGAGTTGTTCAAATTGTTGAACTTGAAGCGGAGTAAGGTCAGGAAAATACTTCTTTATGATATCCATGTGTGGAGATTGTTTGGAAACCACAAAGGTACTTCATAAAATGAGAACAGCCTGCCGAAATTTATAAAATTATTCAATTTCAACAGGCTGTGCAATCAACCGGTTTAAGACTTTAATCTTAGCTCGCTTGTTGAGCGCGAACGCGTTGTCTTTTCACTTTAGGTTTTCTGACTTTAGTCTCCAAATAAGCTTGAGCGCTTGGAGCTTGAAGCAGTGTGTAAAGAATTTCTTTTGCTCTAAAAAGTTGAGCTTTTACGGTACCTAGAGGGATATTTAGTTCTTTGGCAATTTCGTCATAACTCAATTCTTCAAAAAACCGCAGTTCGATCATCAAACGATATTTTAGACTCAACTTATTGAGAATCGTTCGCATGAGTTTGACTCGTTGTTTTCTGATGAATCGTTCTTCAGGGTCAAGCGATCCAGACCTGATATTGCTTGAAAAATCATGATCGCTATTAGGTTCGATAGGATCGTCGATAGACAGTAGTTTTAATCGTTTTTTGCGAATGTAGTCAATGCAATTGTTGATTGCAATTTTAAATAACCACGTGCTAAAAGCATAACGTGGTTCATAACTTGCCAATTTGTTGAAAGCTTTTCCAAATGCCTCAAGGGTAAGGTCGTCCGCATCTTCGCGGTTCTTAACCATTTTAAGCATCATGTGATAGATGGAATTTCGATAG
>JANQFJ010000212.1 GCA_028277915.1 Saprospiraceae bacterium | reverse complement strand
TTTGTAATATCAGTTTTTTAATGCGAAATTTGCACATCAAACGAAAAACTCATATTCAATTGGTTGCGACTATTGACATCTTGCTGACATAAACCCATTCCACTCACAAAAGTACCTCCCATTTCCAGTTCAATTTTCGTATCTAAAAGTGTCATACTCTAATTCGCAAAGTTAAAAAGCTGTTAAAGTCTGATATTTTAAAAAAACTGATAATAAAGCAATTTTTTAAAAGGTTATTAAACCCTATAATCAACAATAAATTCAATGGAAAAGCGAATTTTAAAGGCAATTACAGGTTGTGCGATCCTAGTAGTAATGATCGTTGCGTCCTGTAAAAAAGTGGATACATTTGACAACATGAAAGTGGTAAATTATGATGCAGAGTTTGCCATTCCCCTTTTTACTGCCAAAACTTCCTTTCAGGATATCCTCGAAAAATTTGATGAAGATACCTACGTGCAGGTCGGGCCAGACGATCTAATCACTGTTTTTTATAAAGGAGATGTAGGTGGCCGAACCAGTGAGGATATTATAGATTCCTTGGTTGCTCATACTGGTAGCTTAATACCGATTCCTTTTTCAGATACTTCAAATGTTGCTAAGTTTGGTTTTGAACTACAAGATAGTGTTAATATTGATTTCGCCATTTTGAAAAACACACGTTTAGTTTATACGCTACAGCATTCTTTTGAAGAAGTTGTGGTGGTGGAGTTTGAAATTCCTGATTTAACATTAAATGGTGCTCCTTTTACTTTCACTCGAACTGTATCTGCTGCTTCACCACCCGATATTCCAACTGTCACTGTTTTACCGTTCGATACGTTTGATTTGTCAGGCTACAAGATTTCTCCTGAAAATGACTCAGTAGCGTTGCATTATACAGCTTTCAAAACAACTTCTCAAACGTATGATACACTTCCTGTATTTATTGTTGGCATTTTAGATCTTGATTTTTCATACGTTGAGGGGCATCTGGGGAATGATATTTATGAAATGGACAGGGATACCATTGTCATCGACTTTTTTGAAAACTGGACGCGAGGTGATGTTTATTTTGCTGATCCAAAGATCAATCTGGTAGTGGACAATTCTTTTGGGTTTCCGGTAAGATCGAAAACCAATGTTTTGGATGTGTTTACAGTCGATGGAGGGAAATTAGCCTTGGAAAGCCCTTACCTCAATAATATAAACATCGATTATCCTTTACCCAGCGAAGTTGGTGAAACAAAGACCACTTTTTTCGATTTTAATAAAGATAATTCTAACATTGATGTGATATTGGGAGAAGGTCCAACAGCAGTCGATTACCATCTTGATGCAGTGGCTAATCCCGACAACGATACCCTCATTCGGGGATTTATGACGGATTCCAGCATGTTTAGTGTGCAGGTGGAGGTTGAATTGCCGATGTACGGCACAGCGACTGGTTTTGAGGCGAGGGATACTTTTGGGATCAATTTTGACAATTACCAGGAATTCAATGATGTAGAATTTAAAGTAATATCTGAAAATGGAATTCCACTGGATGTTGGGCTTCAGATTTTCTTTGCTGATGAAGATGGGATAGTATTAGACTCACTCTTTACTCCACAAGCGGATATTTTGGAAGCAGCCCCTGTAGATGGAGAAGGAATTCCCACTACCATTTCTGAAAAAACTACTTTTGCGACTTTTGAAGGATCACGTTTTGACAATATAAAAACAGCTAAAATGCTCTTTATGCGCGCCTCTTTTTCTACTGTAAACAATGGAGAAACTTTAGTCAAAATTTTATCTGCTCAGGAAGTGGAAATCAGAATGGGTATGAAAATTGGAGTTGGTGGTTAAAGCTGCAAAGCAATTCAGCAATGAGTTATTTGGAGTTTTAAACGCAAAAATTCTTTAATCTAAAATGCGTAAATTGAAATGTCGAGAAAACTAATCCCTTTGTTTTTATTTTTGCTGTCGATCAATTCTGTAATTGCTCAACAGGAGTTGGGGCTTCACTTTATGAAAGATATCTGGCAGTCCAGCAAAACCAATCCAGCTTTTTCAGCTCAGTCAAATATTCACTATTCATTACCTAGTCTTTATTACAATATTTCGCATACAGGAGCAGCGTATAACGACGTGGTCATTACCAACGAAAAAGGTGAGAACGTGTTGGATATTGGTGCTGTTCTCGATCAGATGGAAGACCAAAATCAACTTTTTACAACTGTTGAAACGGAAACTTTTAGTTTTTCGATAGGCATAAAAAATTTGAAATTAAGCCTCAATCATGCGATCAAGTTTAACGCCTTTATGGATTATCCAAAAGAACTTGTCCAGCTGGCTTGGAATGGAAATTCACAGTTTGTTGATCAGACAATAAACATTGGTCCTGATTTTCAGGCTTTTGCCTATAACGAATTTGGGATAGGACTTTCCGGAAAAATTTTGAATGTATCTGCCGGTGCCAAATTGAAGATTTTAACTGGGATAGGGGATGTGTCCTCAGAAAGAACAAAAGCGGAAGTTTATACTGACCCGGATATTTACCAATTGACTTTCAAAACAGATTACCTGATTAACACTTCTTCCTTTTTTACTTACGGTGGAGGAGAAGATTTTGAAATTGATTTTGGAGATGTTTCTTTTGATGATATATTTGCTTCAAATCTTGGGACAGCGATTGATCTTGGAGCCAGTTTTAAGGTTCGAAATATTGATGTTTCGGCAAGTATAGTTGATCTTGGTTTTATCAGTTGGAAAAAGAAGCCCAGAAACTACCACAGCCAGGGTACTTACACCTATGAAGGCGTCGATATTTCGGGAATAATTCGTGATGATTCCATTTCGTTTGAAGGGACATTGGATTCGATTGGCGAAGTGTTGGAGTTTAAAGAAACTTCAAGAAAGTATTCTACCATGCTTCCAACGAAAATATATTTGAGTGCAAGTTGCGATGTTGGAAAGCGATTTGTTTTTGGTGGCTTGATTTATTCTGAAATGTATCGCGGGAAAGTATATCCTGCATTTGCGGCAAGTGCTAGAGTTAAATTTGGAAATATTCTTTCACTGGGTGCAGTCTATGCGATCCGCAATAAAACGTATGACAATTTGGGGCTGAATGCAATTGTTAAATTGGGCCCCGTTCAATTCTTTGCCGTAACGGACAATGTGATCTCAGTTTTCCAGCCCTACGACAGTCGAAATTCCAATTTGCGTTTAGGCCTTAATCTTTTGTTTAACAAAAAGAGTTGATCTTTCAAATAGCTAAAAGTGATCTGATGAAAAAAATAATGCCTTTCTGATTTCAGGAAGGCATTTTTAATGAAGGGGTAGTGCTAAATGAATTTTTAAAATTATTCTATCATTCCGGTTTTATGAAGAATAGGTAGTTGGCCACCATATGCTTTGGCGATGTTGTTTTTTGTAAAAGTTGAAGCCATTTCGCCATAGGCAATTAAGCGTTGATTGAGCAAAATGACATTGTCAAAATATCGTTCGACAGAAGACAGGTCGTGATGAACAACCAACAGCGTTTTTCCTTCTTTGGCAAGTCGTTTCAGGATTTTAATGATCTTTTCTTCGGTGGTGATGTCGACTCCCACAAATGGTTCGTCAAGCAGAAAAATATTGGCTCCCTGGCATAAAGCACGAGCCAGAAAGACGCGTTGTTGCTGGCCACCGGAAAGTTCCCCAATCTGTCGATCCCGGAAATGCTCCATTCCAACTTCTTTCAAGGCATTTATTGTTATTTCGCGGTCCATCTTGTTGATCCGGCTAAATATTTTTTTGTGAGGATACCTGCCCATCAAGACAATGTCAAAAACCGTAGCTGGAAAATGCCAGTCCACATCCGTTTTTTGAGGGACATAAACTACTTTTTTTCTATGGTTTTGGATAGGCTCGTTATTGATCAATACACTTCCGGTATTTATTTCTATCAATCCTAATATCGCTTTAAATAATGTTGATTTTCCGGCACCGTTTGGCCCAATGACACCATAAATTTTCCCAGCTTCTATTTCCAAATAGATATTGGTTAAAACGCGTTTTTTATCGTAAGAAACGGAAAGTCCCTTTACAGAAATGGTGTATTTAGACATGATCTAATGATTCAGTTTTTTATAAACCAGAATGAATCCGCCAAGAAAAAGCATTCCTATGACTACAAATAGCGCAAAACTTTTTGGAGATTCATTAGCCTGTGAAGCTTCGGTAGCTTCACTTTCTGACGAACCTGTTTTTGTTAAGGCCTTGACTATAGTGGTAGTATTGTATTTCAACATGTCGTAATATGAAGGTGCAGGGCTGTCTTCATCTCCAATTGAGTCGGCGTACAGTTCTCCTCCGATTTCGATGTCGTTATCCTTTGCTAATTGCTCAAGTAATTTTGGATTGATCGTGCTTTCTACAAAAACAGCGGGGACTTTGTTTTTTCTGATGACTTTGTTGATTCGCATGATGTCTGAAGTCTGAACATCAGCATCTGTCGATGTACCTAAAATGGCTTCCAGTTGGATACCATATCGTCGGCCATAATATTGGAAAGCATCATGGGAAGTGATCAGGATTCTTCGATTTTCTGGAATTGTTTTGATCTGTTCCATAATGAACCTGTCAAGTTCATTGAGTTCCTTTTTATAGGACTGATAATTGGATTCATAGGTAGCTTGGTTTTCAGGATCAAGGGCAACGAAAGCATTTTTTATATTTTCAATATAAATCAAACCATTGCTTGCATCCATCCAGGCATGTGGGTCAGCAGAATTATCATAAGTCAGACTCTTTACGGCCGCTATGCCTTCAGTGACTAGGACTGATTTGGCATTGGTTCCTGAATTTTCGATTAACTCTGATAGCCATCCTTCGAATGTAAGTCCATTCATCAGGATTAGTTGTGCATTTGAAACCAAAATGGCATCTCGTGGCGTTGGTTCGTGTAAATGTGGATCACCGCCAATTGGCACGATACAGTCAATTTCAAGCTTATCACCGGCAATATTTATTGCCATATCAGCGATCATTGAAGCAGTTGCAACTACTTTTAGTTTCGATTGAGCAGTTAAAGCGTTGATATAAAAAACTAAAAAGAATAATTGGATGATCCTTTTTATAAAATTCATGATTTATGATTTTTGAATAAATAAGTTTTGACAAACCTTGGAAGATAAAATAAGGTCAGCCTGATCATTTAAATTGATTTTCTTGGAGCTGTCATAATCAAAATGTTCCAGGACTTTGATTTGGGCTCCCAAATTGAGGTGGTGTCTGTCCAGGTATTGCAAAAATGAAGACGAATGTTCGTTTACACCTACTACAATACCCTTTTCATTTTCTTTAAGATCATTTAACAGGACTTGCTTTCGATAAGTAAAATTGCCTTCCGCATCCGGGATAGGATCGCCATGTGGATCAAATTTTGGGTATTCCAAAAACCGATCAAGCCTTTCCGTCAATTTGTCTGACTTGATATGCTCCAATTGTTCGGCAATATCATGCACTTCATCCCATGAAAAATCAAGCTTTTCCAAAAGGAACACTTCCCACAATCGGTGGCACCTTATCAAATTGGTCGCAAGGGTGTTTCCTTTTTTCGTGAGCGTTACTCCTTTGTATTTTTCATAATTGATAAGATCTTTTTCAGCAAGCCGCTTCAGCATATCAGTCACAGATGCTGCACTGGTGTTCATTTCTTTTGAAATTGCATTAGTACTTGCAGAGATTTTATCTTTTTCTGAGAGCTTGAATATTGCTTTCAGATAATTTTCTTCGGTATGTGAAACCATATTTTGTTATTGATTTTATAGTGCAAATATAAATATTTTTAGATTAATCTAAAAATATAAATAAAACAAGCCGAAAAACTGAATGAATTTTGGCAATAAGTTTGAATAGATTTTAATGGTTGTGCGTATTTAGTATGGCCAATCAATATTTGTACAGCTCATGAATATTGATTTTAATAAATATCTTAATTAATGAAGGTGTTAATTGATCGAATTCAAGGCTGGTTTGGAGTAGACTATTTGGATGCCAAGGATGACTTTTACGAAAAAGCAAAAATCCGATTGCTATTTCGTGTGGCATTTATGGCCTTTTTTACGCTATTGTTTTCGCTGCCTGCAACATATTTGATTCATCCAACTGCTGGTTTGATCAGTGGTTTTGCCTTGATTTTAATATTATTCGTTCCACATTTGTTAAAACAAACACAATCAGTTTCGTTGACAGGGAAATTTACCCTGCTCATTTCCTTTTTGATTGTTTTTAATGTTCATTTGGTTTTCAACAAACCGGATGCACTCGGGGTGGGGGCATGGTACATTGTGATTATTTTGTGTGCAAGCTTTATTCTTGGAAGAAATTGGGGAGTGTGGTACACCGTGGCTTCGGCATTGGCAATTTTTTTATTGGTCGGTCTGAAGTATTACGAAATTAATTTATACGATGCAGATTTTGAATTTCAAATTGATCAAAGTCCTGCAGTCCTTTTAAGTACTCCTTTTCATACTATTTTGCCAATATTTTTGATATACCTCGTTGTCCTGGAGTTTTTAAAATCAAAATCTTCCATTGACAATCATATGAAAAAAATGATGTCAAAGCAGAAGATGTTGAATAAAAAGCTTGAACAAAGCGAATTAAAATATCGAAAATTCATTGAAGAAGCTGATGACCTGATTTATGTTATTAATGGAAAAGGAAAGTTTTCGTATGTCAACCCTACTTTTGAAAGAATTTGTGGATACAGTTTGAAAGAACTGAAAAAAATGAATTCCAGCTTTCTTGTTCATGAAGATTACCGTGCGGCGCAAAGTAGGTTTTACCTAAAACAAATTAAAAATCAGGTGCCTGTCACCTATTATGAATTTCCAGTTTATACAAAAAAAATGAAACTCATCTGGATCGGTCAAAAGGTCCAAATGAACTTTAAGAATGGTAAAATGCTCAGAGCACTTTGCATTGCCAGAGATATAACTAAACGCAAAGCTACCGAGCAGGAGTTGATAGAAACAAAAGAAGCAGCTATCAAAGCTTCACGCGCAAAAGCCCAGTTTTTATCCTCTATGAGTCACGAAATTCGCACTCCAATGAATGCAGTGGTGGGCATGACCCATTTATTGTTGGAAGACAATCCAAGGCCTGATCAGGTAGATAATCTGAAAACTTTGAGATTTTCATCAGAAAATCTTGTTACGATTATAAATGATATTCTTGATTTCAGCAAGATTGAATCTGGGAAAATGGATTTTGAAGAAGTGGATTTCAACTTAAAATACATCGCTTCCAGTATTCATCATGCGCTTTCTGGATCTGCTTTAGACAAAGGATTGAAGTTGCAACTGAAGTACGATTCAGCGATGCCTGAATTTGTAAAAGGTGATCCGGTGCGCTTGTCTCAGGTTTTAACAAATCTGGTTGGGAATGCAATAAAATTTACAAGCGAGGGGCACATCGTTACCCAGGTTAGTCTGAAATCTTCTGATGAAAAAGAACTAGAAATCGAAATTTCTGTGTTAGACACGGGTATTGGGATTCCAGAAACCAAACTTTCTTCGATATTCGATAATTTTACACAGGCGAGCAGCAATACAACCAGAAAATATGGTGGCACAGGTTTAGGATTGGCAATTAGCAAACAATTGGTAGAACTTCAGGGAGGTACTATCAATGTGGAAAGTATTGAAGGTAAAGGATCCCGGTTTTATTTTAAAATGAAATTTAAACGGTCCGACCAAAATGATAAACAACCTGATGACATTCATTTTGAAAATAAAAATAGTGTCCATTCTTTAAAAGGGGTGAAAGTATTACTTGCAGAAGATAATAAGATCAATCAGGTTGTTGCCGGAAAATTTTTGTCTAAGTGGGGTGTGGAAATGGATATCGCTGAAAATGGAGAAGAGGCTTTAAAAATGGTTCAGGCCAAAGAGTATAATTTAGTTTTAATGGATCTCCAGATGCCTGTACTTGATGGCTTTGAAGCTACCAAAATGATCAGAAACTTAGGAGGTAAATATTCAACACTTCCAATTATTGCTTTGACTGCTTCTGCTGTTTTAGAGATTCATGAAGAAGCGATGAGCGCCGGAATGGACGATTTTGTTACAAAGCCATTTGATCCTAAACTGTTGAATAGCAAAATCCATGCATACGGCATGGTGAATACCTCAACAATTGCCTGAGTCATTCCAAATCCCAAAATGACTTTGGTCGATTATTAATGGTGATCATGTCATTAGCCGTTTGTATAAAATACCAAAACAAAATTCCACCTACAGGAATGTATGCAAAATAACCAACCAGGTGTATCCACACAGGCAAGCTCAGGATTAGTACGAGCATCGTTTTTAAAAAATTTAACTTTTTGACGTATTTGTAAGCATATAATAAATGCAAGGCACTAAGTATTTGCCAAATTGCAAGTATGACCAACAAATAATTTGTCCAGGTAACACCACTTCTAAAGACGAGCAACAGAAAAATTCCTACGATCAAAATTATCTGTCCGACTAAATCTGTTTTTATTCTAAATTTTGAGATCATTTTAATTTTTTAAATTTTAAACAAAATCCTTGGGATCAATTATTGGCTCATAAAAACTGTCATTTAATCGATTAGAATTCCGAAAACTCATATAATCCCTGTAAGTCATTTTGAAATACCACAAGGCATAAACCACAGGCATTGCAACCCAAATAACAATCATTGCAATTTTATATTCAAATAGGTAATCTTTCCAGAAATAACTGATCAATCCGGCATTTATAAAAAAAGCTGCCACAGCCACTAAGTATTGAAGCCTTTTTTTGTTTCCGGTTAATATAGCAATTCCGATTGCGCTAAGTACCTGCCAAAATCCAAGTACCAATTGTAAAATGAGATAATAAATTAACGACCCTGGAAATATAACCTCAAAAGCTACCGAAGTTAAAGCAAATCCGATTATCAGAGTTTGAATAGAGAGGTCAAATGCTAAAATATTTTTACTTATTTTCATGACAATTTTTTAACTGGCTAGAGGCAAGTTAATATTTATTTTCTAAAGTTTCAATAATTTCTGAAAATAAAATAAATTAAACCTGACGCCTTCTGGTTTTAATACATAACAATAAAAAATGAAGATATCACCAGAGCAAATAAGTGAGCTGATTCAAAACCGTCGATCTGTTTTTCCGTCAATGTATCAAAAGGAAAAAACAATTTCGAAAGAAATTGTTTTGCAAATCCTGGAAAATGCCAATTGGGCCCCGACTCATAAACTGACCGAACCCTGGAGATTCAAAATATTTACCGGAGAAGCACTCAAAAGTTTGAGTGCTTTCATGGGAGATTTTTATAAAAAGAATACTTTTCATGAAAGTTTCTCCGAAATAAAATATAAAAAAACGGTAATCAAACCACTCCAATCCGCCTATGTTATTGCTATCTGTATGCAACGTGATGAAACAGAAAGTATTCCAGAGTGGGAGGAAATAGCTTCAGTGGCTTGTGCTGTACAGAACATGTGGCTGACTGCTGCTACTTATGGAATTGGCGCTTACTGGAGTTCGCCTAAGTCGATCCATCATGCCGCAGAATTTCTTGGATTGGAAGAAGGTCAAAAGTGTCTTGGCTTTTTTTATATGGGCTATTGTTCGGAAAATGAATTGAATGGACAAAGAAAATCGATTTTAAGCAAAATTGAATGGATGTGAGAATATAAAAAGTTTTGCTATATAAAAGGTTAAATATCTTGTGATTAAAGTCAATCATCTTTTTTCAAATAAGTTGTAGATAAAACAAAATTCCTTTACTTTTGCCCACCGAAATAGAAAATTTGTAATGCTTATAGATTTTTTGATTTCTTAAAACTTCATTTCATAACAAAACGATAAATATAAAATGGGTCAAACACTTACTTACGCAATCCCTGTTTTTGGTGTTTTAGCATTACTCTATACTTTTTGGAAATCCTCTTGGGTTTCTGGTCAGGAAGTTGGAACGGAAAAGATGGGCAGGATTGCCGAAAACATCGCTGATGGCGCTATGGCTTTTTTAAAAGCAGAGTACAAAGTATTAGCTGTTTTTGTATTGGCGGTAGCTATTTTATTAGGAGTTAGTGGAAACACCGAAGGTTCTTCTCCATTAGTTGCTTTATCCTTTATACTTGGAGCTATCTGCTCAGCTTTGGCAGGATTCATAGGCATGAAAGTCGCTACAAAAGCTAATGTCAGAACTACAAATGCTGCTCGTGAGAGTTTAGGCAAAGCGCTTGGCGTAGCATTCAGTGGAGGTGCAGTAATGGGAATGGGAGTTGTAGGACTTGGAGTATTGGGATTAGGTGTCTTGTTTTTGGCCTATTCAAATATGGGATGGGATATCAATCAGGTAATTACAGTTATCACCGGATTTTCATTCGGCGCTTCTTCGATTGCTTTGTTTGCTCGTGTTGGAGGTGGAATTTATACAAAAGCCGCTGACGTTGGAGCTGACCTGGTTGGAAAAGTTGAAGCCGGTATTCCTGAAGATCATCCATTGAATCCTGCAACCATTGCAGATAATGTTGGAGATAATGTAGGTGATGTTGCTGGAATGGGCGCTGACCTTTTTGAATCATATGTTGGATCAATTATCGGGACAATGGTACTTGGAGCTGCATTCATTGGAATTTCAGGATATGAAAACACCAATGATTTTGGTGGCTTGAATGCGGTTTTACTTCCTTTGTTACTTGCCGGAGTTGGCATTGTAACATCTATCATCGGAACTTTCTTTGTAAATGTAAAAGAAGGTGGTGATCCTCAAAAAGCATTGAATCGAGGAGAATTTCTTTCTGCATTGTTGATGTTGATTGCAACCTATTTGATTGTAGATTGGATGTTGCCTGCAACATGGACTTTCAACGAAACGGAATACAGCTCAATGGGTGTTTTCTGGGCAGTGATTTTTGGATTAGCAGCAGGGCTATTGATCGGAATTATCACAGAATTTTATACTGGGACGGGAACAAAACCTGTGAAAAGCATTGTAAAACAATCTCTTACAGGTTCTGCAACTAACATTATTGCAGGGCTTGGTGTGGGTATGCAATCCACAGCCATTCCAATTGTTATTTTGGCAGCAGCGATCATCGGTGCTCACCATTTTGCAGGATTGTACGGAATTGCAATTGCTGCTGTAGGAATGCTTTCAAATACAGGAATCCAGCTGGCTGTCGATGCTTACGGTCCGGTTTCTGATAACGCAGGAGGTATTGCCGAAATGGCTGAATTGCCAAAAGAAGTTCGCCAGAGAACAGATAAATTAGATGCGGTTGGAAATACCACGGCTGCCATCGGAAAAGGATTTGCCATCGGTTCAGCAGCACTTACGGCATTGGCGCTCTTTGCTGCATTTATGACAACGGCTGGAATCAATTCCATCAATATTGCTAATCCAGTAGTTATGGCAGGTTTATTTCTTGGAGGAATGTTACCATTTTTGTTTTCATCATTGGCAATGAATGCGGTGGGGCGTGCTGCAATGGATATGATTAAAGAAGTTCGTCGCCAGTTTAAGGATATTCCTGAGCTAAGAGCTGCATTGGATACAATGACTAAAAATGAAGGAAAAGAATTTGCTGATTGGAGCGAAGCTGATCAGAAAACTTTCGAAGCAGCCGATGGAAAAGCAGAATATGGCAAATGTGTTGAAATTTCAACAAAAGCTTCTATCCGTGAAATGGTGCTTCCGGGAATACTCGCAGTTGGAACACCTGTGGTTGTAGGTTTTGCGGGAGGAGCAGAAATGTTGGGAGGACTCTTGGCAGGAGTTACGGTCTGTGGAGTGTTGATGGCGATTTTCCAATCAAACGCAGGAGGTGCATGGGACAATGCCAAGAAGATGTTTGAAGAAGGAGTGGACATTGACGGAACCATGTATTACAAAGGTTCAGATGCACACAAAGCAACGGTTGTTGGTGATACGGTAGGTGATCCATTCAAAGATACTTCCGGACCATCATTGAACATTCTTTTGAAATTGATGTCTGTGGTGGCTTTGGTTATAGCTCCTTTTTTGGTATAATCATTATTTAAAAAGCAGCGTTTTAAAAACTAAAAAAAATGTTCTGTTGTTAATTCAGCAGAACATTTTTGCTGTCCGTTGATCAGCGTATTATAAAAGTTTATCGAACAAAACCGTTTGGATTGAGTTATTTTAAAGTTAAAAAGATAACTTGGCAGGATTATAGCCGAACAATTTATTGAAAAAAAAGTATATTTATTCTAATAAGACTTTTACAATTCAAAGCCGTTTCACAACGTTGTTCAATTACGTATTCTTTATAAAATTTTAATGTCATGAAATTTAGAGGTCCGGTTTTCTTTTCTTTAGTAGCAGTAGTACTTTTAGTCGGTGCTTTTTATCCACATGAGGTGAATGTTTCCGAAAAGGAATCCATCTTAATGCATACGATGTTGGGTGGTTTGAAGCAACTCCATTACCAGCCTCAGGATATGGATGACGATTTTTCAAAAAAAGTATTCCAACTTTACTTAAACAGAATTGATGGCGGGCGCAGATGGTTGACTCAAAATGAAGTGGATCAACTTAAAAATTACGAACTTAAGATCGATGATGAAGCTAAGGCCGGAAATTATGATTTCTTTGATAAGAGTGTTAAATTACTAGAAAATGGGATCAAGAGGTCAAAGGATATTTATACCGAGATTCTGGCTAAACCTTTCGATTTTAAAAAGAATGAAACAATTGAACTGACAGGCGATAAGAAAGCTTTTGCAAAAAATGAAAAAGAACTCAGAGATTATTGGTACAAATCATTGAAGTATGAAACAATGACTGAATTGACCAAAAAGCTTGAGCAAAATGAAAAACTTGAAAAATCTGAAGATAAAAAGTCATTTGACGAATTGGAAGCTGAGGCTCGCAAAGAGGTCTTAAAATCATTTGATGATCTTTTCGAAAGGATTGGAGAATTAAGACGCACTGATCGATTAAGCAATTATCTCAACACGATTACAAATATTTATGATCCACATACCAGCTATTTTGAACCAAAGGATAAAGAAAATTTTGACATTGGTTTTTCAGGAACGCTTGAAGGTATTGGAGCCAGGTTACAGTCAGAAGGGGAGTTTACTAAAGTTGTCAGTATAGTTCCTGGAGGCCCTGCCTGGAAGCAAAAAGAATTGGAAAATGATGACCTTATTTTGAAAGTGGCACAGGAAAAAGGAGAGGTGGTTGATGTCACTGGCTTTAGATTGGATGATGTTGTTAAACTTATCAGAGGAGACAAAGGAACCCAAGTCAAATTGACCGTTAGAAAAGTTGATGGTAGTGTCAAAGAAATTGCAATAGTGCGGGATGTAGTCATTATTGACGAAACTTACGCTAAATCAGTTATCCTCGATTTTCCCGGAAAAATTGAAAACGTAGGGTATATAAAACTACCCAGATTTTATGCTGATTTCAATAGAAAAGAAGGTCGTAGCTGCGCGGAAGATGTAGCTAAGGAGCTTGAAAAATTAAAAGCTAAAAATGTCAAAGGAATCATTCTTGACCTTCGAAATAATGGCGGAGGATCACTTCGCGATGTTGTTACTATGTCAGGTTTGTTTATCGAAGAAGGGCCAATTGTTCAGGTAAAAGCGCGAGGTAGAAGTGCAGAAGTTTTGAAAGATACTGACACAAAAGTCCAATATGATGGAGACCTCATTGTTATGGTGAATTCATACAGTGCTTCTGCTTCAGAAATTCTTGCTGCTGCACTTCAGGATTATGATCGAGCTGTAATAGTTGGAAGTAAATCTACCTTTGGAAAAGGGACTGTCCAGCGGTTTTTTGACCTTGATAGAGCCATCAGAGGTTATAATGAAGTAAAACCTTTAGGTGAAGTAAAATTGACAATTCAAAAGTTTTATCGGGTAAATGGCGGATCTACACAGTTGAAAGGAGTAGAGCCTGATATAGTTTTACCGGATCGTTTTCAATATATTGAAGTTGGTGAGAAAGATCATGAATTTGCCATGCCATGGACAGAAATAGAACCAGTTGCTTATAACCAATCTGTAACAACATTGGACGGTCTTGAAGATTGGAAGAAGGCAAGTGAGGCGAGGATAGCTGAGAGCGAGACATTTGGTTTGGTGCTGAAATCTGCAAAACGTTTAAAGGAACAGCGGGATCAGACTTCATTTAGTCTCAATTTAGAAGAATATCAAAAGGAAAAAGCCATGTTGGAAAGAGAGGCTGAAAAATATGATAATATGTTCAAAGAAATAGAAGGTTTAAAAGTTTCCAATCTTGAGGTAGATTTGCCACATATTGAGTCTGATGAATCTCGTGTTGCTCGAAACAATGAATGGCTTAAATCCGTCAAAAAAGATGTTTACATCGAAGAAGTTTTGAATATTTTGCGTGATATGCAAAACTGATCGAGAAATACCTTTTGTGGAAAGACCTTTCAAAACAGTTATCTTTGAAAGGTCTTTTTATTTGTGACGATTATTGCTCTTTATTCAATTATGTTTCTACTAACATTAATTGCAAGTGCTTAAAAATTAAAACCACTTTGTGAATTACCTTACCCTTGAAAATGTAACAAAAACCTACGGCGATAAAGTCCTTTTTGAGGATATTACCCTGCACATCAACCATGGAGACAAGGTAGCTTTGGTTGCAAAAAACGGAACTGGAAAAACTACTTTGCTAAGATTGATTGCAGGGCAGGAAAAAGGAGAAGGAGAACAAGCAACTGTTTTTCTTCACAAAGGGATTCGGGTTGGATATCTGGAGCAGGATCCTCAGTTTATTGATCATTGGACGGTTATCGAAACTGCATTTGATAGTGAAAATCCACTGATAGCTGCAATTAAAAATTACGAAACTGCTATGCTTCATCCAGAAAATGATGAAGCGATGCAAAAGGCACTTTCCAAAATGGAGGATCTGAAAGCCTGGGATGTTGAAGCTAAGATCAAAGAGATCCTTTTCAAACTCAATATTACTGAATTAGAACAAAAAGTGGGGGATTTATCCGGCGGTCAACGAAAAAGACTGGCTCTGGCTAAATTGCTGATTGATGAACCTGATTTTATTATCCTCGATGAGCCTACCAATCACCTTGATCTGGATATGATAGAATGGCTGGAAGATTATCTTCGAAGCCCTAATATCACGCTTTTCATGGTAACACATGACCGTTATTTTTTGGAAAGAGTTTGTACCCAAATAGTAGAATTGGAGCGAGGTGATTTATACAAATACAGCGGAAATTATTCGGATTTTTTATTTAAAAAAACAACTCGTCACGAAAATGAGGCCATTGGAAAAGATAAAGCCGTCAAACTGATGAAAAAAGAACTGGAATGGATTCGACGAATGCCAAAAGCCCGCGGCACAAAATCCAAATCCAGAATTGATGCTTTTCAGGAAATCAAGAAAAAGGCAACTCAAAAAATCGAATCGCAGGAAATCCAGATTGATATCAAAGGTGCCCGCCTGGGTAGTAAAATCCTTGAAATTAATTACATCAATAAAAGTTTTGGGGATCTAAAAATAGTCGAAGATTTTCATTATAAATTCAAAAAAAATGAACGTGTCGGGATTGTCGGAAAAAATGGTACTGGGAAGACTACTTTTTTGAGATTGATCACCAAACAAATGCGTCCGGACAGCGGTACAGTTGTGGTTGGTGGTACGGTGAAATTTGGGTATTATACCCAGGATGGTATACAGCTCAAACAAGACAAACGGGTCATTGACGTGATCACTGATGTCGCTGAATACATCCCTTTGGCAAAAGGTCAAAAACTAAGTGCGAGCCAGTTGTTGGAGCGATTTTTATTTAACAAAAAACAGCAACAGGTTTTTGTAAGTCAATTGAGTGGAGGAGAACGCCGGAGGCTGTATTTGCTCACCGTTTTGATGGAAAATCCAAATTTTCTGATTCTTGATGAACCTACCAACGATTTGGATATTATCACTTTAAATGTCCTTGAAAACTTTCTGTTGCAATTCCCTGGTTGTGTAGTGATAGTGAGCCATGATCGCTATTTTATGGACAAACTGGTGGATCACTTGTTTGTTTTTGAAGGAGATGGGAAAGTCAAAG
>JANQFJ010000207.1 GCA_028277915.1 Saprospiraceae bacterium | reverse complement strand
GGATTGCTTTTTTGGGGTTTCCTGTGCTCATTAGTGCAATGATGGGAATTAGTTTTGGATCAAAAAATAAAAAGAGGTAGCTAAAAGCAAAGCTACATTTATATAAAACCAAAAACCAACCCTTCTATCTCTAAATTTTAGTTTAAAAATTTAAAGGTAAGAATTGGGTATTAAGGTGTCAAGGGGATGTTACTATTGATAGTGGCATCCCTCTTTTTATGGATCCGTTTAACCTTTCGTGGCATTCCAAAGAAAATTTCCAAGTGGCCGAGCGACCTTATAATATTCCATTAGTTTTTTCGGCAATTTGGGGTCCAGTACAAATTCTGGTTCAAACTTGGCAAAATAATAAAACTGCTTATTTGCGATAAGTGGTTGCTTTTCTACAATTTCCTGGAATTCTTTTGGTATTCGTTTATTTTTTTCGCCCTGAATCTCTCCAAATTTATTCTTAAATTTTCTGTCATTGATCAAAGCATTAAACTCTTCGAGATTGGAAGCGATACCTTCTCTGACATTTTGTAAAGCATTTTTATCCAGTTGATAAGCTCCGCTGTAAACTCTTGCATCTTCTGCATTGAATTGGACATAAATGCCCGGCGAAGAGGTATCCTTTCGACCTTTTTGTGATATAACTGCCGCAACAGATGTCTTGTACGGCGTTTTGTCTTTGCTGAATCTGGTATCGCGATAAATTCGAAAAATTGCGTCCTTTGGAGTTATCAAAATATTTGGATCCAATTTTTGCATTTCATCGATCATAACCTGGACAAAAGCCTCAAATGGCTCTTTTACATGTTCGATATACCTGCTTTTATTCGCATTAAACCAATCTCTATTGTTGTTTTTACTGAGGTCTTTGATGAATTTGAGAAAGTCTTTGGTAAAGTAAGCCATTGCGGTTTAGTTAAGGGTTAATAAATTGTAATTGTTGAAAAGTGATTTATCAAAATTAAAAAATCTAACAAATCACTGATCAATAATTACAAAAATTTGCAAATAATGCTACTAATTTGGAGAGTGGAGGGCTATTTTGTTTCCTTCAGTATCGAAGAAATAAGCCATATGTCCTATTTCATCTGAAATTTTGGTTTTTGGTGTGATTACCTTACCACCAGCAGCTTCCACCCGATTCAAAATCGGAGTCAGGTCATTTCCACCATTCAGATAAGGCACCGTACCTTCAGCTGATGGCTTGTAGTTTTCACCTGCACAAATCGAACCGCCAACCCCTTCACCGTCCATTGGAAAGAATGCCATTTCGGTACCCATCATTTCCTGAGTGGGTAATTCAGCATCAAAAATTTCAGAATAAAACTTTTTTGCTCTTTGAAAATTAGAAGCAGGAATTTCAAACCAATTGATTGCGTTTGCCATTGTTATTAGTTTTTAAAGGTTAAATAATTAATTGATGACACAAAATAAAATAAAACTTTTTGTTTACAAAATGTTAATTTCTTAAAACATAATTCATTTTGATTTATTTTTTTAATTATTTTTATTGATAATCAGTAATTTAAATTCAAATTATAAAAGAAAAACGTAGTTTTCCATGACTAAAAAAGAAAATCTTTTTTATTTGATAAAATCTTTAACAAAAGCTGAAAAACGTTATTTCAACATTTTTTGTTTTGACAATAATATTTCAAAAAACTATCTTAAACTATTCGACATCATTTCAAAACAAAGTAAGTACAATGAAACAGTGATTCGCAAAAAACTCCATGGTCAGGCATTGCTCAATCAGTTGCACGTCGCAAAAAACTATCTCAATCAACTCATCCTGAAAAGCCTTCGCAACTACCATTCAAAAATTTCGAAAGAAGCCGAAATCAAAGACTCGATCCGAAACATTGAGATCCTCTTTTACAAAGAATTATTCGATCAGTGTCATTATGAAATCCAAAAAGCTGAAAAGCTTGCACATACGTTTGAAGATTTTGCTGCTTTAGTAACCATTCAAAAATGGAAGAGACAATTGTTGTTTGCTACAGGAAAAAACAACCGGAATCAAATTGAGAAAATCCTGACAAAGGAAAAAGAAGCAATTGATGCATTGAATCGGATCAACCAGTATTGGGAGCTCACAAATGATATTTTTGATTATTATAATGATAAGGAAAGAAGGCTTTCCAAACACCCTTTGATGAGAACGCAAAAAATGAACGAATCGATGGCAACAAAAATTTTACATCATCACATATTGTACAGCTATCTTGTAATCAATGGAAAAGCAGAGGAAGGGTTTCTTCACTTGATCGACTTGGTGGACTACCTGGAACAATTTCCTCATCGAATTTCTAACAATCCAGCACCGTATGTAACTGCTCTGAACAACAAAATCAGTTTTCTTATCCGAAGCAAAAAATTTGAAACCGTTGGTCCCTTACTCGAAAAAGTAAGAGCAATCCCTCAAAGGTATAAGCTCCGAAGAGGAAGTAAATTTTCGGTAAAACTGGAACTTCGAACTTACAATATAGAGCTGGAAATGTATCGCGATACCAAGAATTTTTCAAAGGGAATTGAACTGATAAAAGAAATCGAAGTGTTCTTACAAACGCACAAAAAATCGATTCCTCAAGAGTATTATCTCCTTCTCTGGTATCAATTTGCCAACATTTATTTTATGAAAAAGGATTTTGCAGCTTCGATGAAATATGTAAATGAAATTGTTAGCTCTCGATTTAGCCCTTCAACTCACGACTTAGAACGCTACGCAAGATTACTCAATCTGATGATCCATCTTGAATTGGACAACATCATTGTGTTAAAATATGCAGTTGAAGGATGCAGGCGATTTTTGCGTAAAGTGAAAAAGGTACATGAATTTGAAAAAGTGATGCTTCGCTTTTTTTCGAAGATCTGCAATGCCCCAAAAAGAGAGCATAAAAATCTGTTTGTTCAATTGTATAAAAACCTTTTTAAAGAGCCAAAGCTCGTTGATGATAATGTTTTGGATTATTTGGATTTTCAAACCTGGATCAAAGAAAAACTAAACTAGACTTACAAAATCATATTTCTCAAGGTCCGCTCTTTTTCAACCAAACGACTTCCATTCGAGCATCGTTTCTGATGATGAAAAATGAATTGGTGTAGATAAAATTGTAAGTCAACTGCTCTCTCAAGACTTCAAACTGTCCTTCATTTTCTACGTTGTTTGCAATCCAGTTTATTGCCTCCAATCTGTTTTTAAAATATTTTTTCATGGCTGTATTTTTTAGTTTTTGTTTAAAATCTACAGCAATTTTATTTCAAACCAGGACTGTATTCAAGTACAATTAAATGAAGCAATCATAATCAAAAAGAGTAAAAACATTCACCTTAAAAAAACCAATAAGCCATAACACGTTAACTATCAACTGTTTACAAAACACTTGTTTTGTACATAATAAATCGTTTTTTCACCTTAAAACGATAATGGCAACTTCCTGAGAAGCTTTTAATGTTCAAATTCAAATAGAAATCAGAGCGATTTTGTAAATTCTTTTCTTTTAATCAAATCTTCTTAATACTTTGGAACTTACCTTTCCTGATTGATGTTAATGAGTTTTCCAGTGACCGAAATTGTATCAACACCTAAGCCCTTTACCTCAAAATGCTCAATCAAATTAAAACCCTATTTGTCAACTCTTTCAGTGGACTTTCGCGGGATATCTGGTTTCTTTCCTTAGTTACGCTTATCAATAGAAGCGGGACACTGGTAATAATTTTCATGACCATATATTTGACCAATGTGCTTGATTTTTCATTGACTCAAGCCGGATTTGCTATGAGTTGTTTTGGAGCAGGATCTGTAGCCGGGTCTTATATTGGAGGGTGGCTTACTGACCGGATAGGTTATTATAGGACGATGTTTTGGTCATTG
This sequence comes from Saprospiraceae bacterium, assembly GCA_028277915.1. Lineage (GTDB taxonomy): Bacteria > Bacteroidota > Bacteroidia > Chitinophagales > Saprospiraceae > JAHDHW01. Next base: position 5,838 of record JANQFJ010000207.1, on the reverse strand, counting down.
TTGATCAGCGGGTTTTTGTTTTTCATTTTGATGGAAATGAAATCTTTTCAATCTTTTTGTTTAATGGTGTTTCTTGTGAGCACAGTCGGCGATAGTTTCCGGCCAGCCAATCTAGCATCAATCAATGCTTATAGCAAACCAGAAAATAGAAATCGCTCCTTGTCGCTTATAAGAATGGCCATCAACCTGGGGTTTGCATGTGGTTCTGGTGCTGCAGGAATACTAATCGCAACAGTGGGATACCGATGGTTATTTATCATTGATGGAGTAACATGTATCATGGCTGCTTTTTATTTCAAATTGGTTTTGGAAGAAAAGCCCGAACAGGAAGAAGTCGTTGAAAAGAATAGCGAATCTTATAAAAATGGTTCGGCTTATAAAGACAGAAAATACTTATTTTTTGTATCCCTCATATTAATTAACTCAATTGTATTTTTTCAATTGTTCTCCACATTGCCGGTTTATTACAAAAACCATTTTTTGTTATCAGAGGATCAAATAGGGTTATTCATGCTCCTCAATGGGATAATTATCGTAATATTTGAAATGCCTTTGATTTACATTTTAGAGAAACGATATAAGCAATTGAAATTGATCATCGCGGGTTTTGCCATGATAGGATTTTCTTTCTTGGTGTACAATCTTATAGATGCCTGGCTAATCGTGATTCTAATTTCAATCACGGCTGTCAGTATTGGAGAAGTCATAAGCTTTCCATTCAGCAATGCGTTTGCATTGAGTCGTTCTACTCCTGGAAGACGTGGGCAGTTCATGGGTTTATACACCATGGCATTTTCAGCTTCATTCATCATTGCTCCTCCTTTGGGAATGTGGATAGCAGAAAAATACGGTTATACTGAGCTGTGGTATTTTATGACTTGCTTGACCATTATAGCCTGCATTGGTTTTGGGCTTTTACAATACTTCGAAGACAGGCCTAAAATTGCTGAAGATCAACAAATTTTAGATGCGAAATTGGACTGAATATTAAACCCCCTTGATTTTTAAAAATCAAGGGGTTTTCTTTGCTTTTCACAAAAGCCTTACACTCACAATTAAGCTTTTATTTAACTTAACGCGAAAATATATTTTTTTAAAAAACAATACAGGACATTCCAATTGAACTATTAATGGCCAATTGTTGGAATGGATGTAAACAAACTGTTTTTTAATTTACTTTCAAAAAAGCAAGGAAGATAAAAAAATCAGCCTCTAAAATCTTCTTCTACCTTTTTGAGCTAGTAAATTTGAGGCCAATATTAAGCCTCCTCCCACTATAAATGCTCCTGTTGCAATGTAAAGAATGAGCATAATTCCCAAGCGATTTAGTGAACGGTGTTAAATTCTCTCTTTCAAATTTTGGATAGAGCTAATTTGGTGAAATTATAATAGATTTCCAAAGATTCGGATTATTTTTTCTATATAAATCCCACATTTACAAATTCTAATATTAGATAATTACAAATTCAATGGATTTAAATTTAAGTGTTCCCTTGTTTCACCAAACAAAAAAGGTGTTGATAATAATCAACACCTTTTTTGTTTTTATAAAAGACTAAACTTTATTTACATCTATTTTTGGGTGGTGAAATAAATAACCCCACTTTGAAAAATACTCCATCTGTAGGAGCTACAACAACCGATGGCATCGCTACCCCTTTAACATCCACTGCTGTAAAGCTTGTGTCAAAATTATGCGAATAACCAGTTTGGGCATTAATCCACACCCAATCGCCAATTTGTCGTTCGTAAGCGATCGAAAATTTTAATTCAGATCGCTTCATAAAATTATCAGTATAGTTTGTATTACCATTATTTATTTTTTCAAGCGAATAACTTCTACTTTCATATTCGGGACCAAACAATAATAAACTCTTTGAATTTATAGTATAGCGGGCTTTGATGGTAACAGGAAGCACTGTTTCAAGACCCCATTTATCATTAAACGTTTGATTATATATCCCAAATGGTAAAACAGGAACCGAAGACCTGACAAAACTGCTACGAAACAATCCACCTACACCCCATTCAAGGTTTGGCCGAGGCTTCACACCAACCAACACGCCAATGTTGTATTTTAAAAATCTGTCATTAAAGTTCATCAAACCATTATAATCACCGTTGAAAGAAGCATCTCCTTTGAAAGCCAAGTAAATCTTTTTATTTATTGGTTTTATCATGTACAATGAAAGTCGATTACTCTTGAGTGACCGATCATCTATTTCATTCAAAATACTCATTTCTCCATTAGGCAGGTTACTCACGTTATACTCTTCACGATAATGCGCATAACCGATAAGCAAAGTAAATCCAGGTTTATAAATAACCGGAACTTTCAATTTGAAATTGAAACGATCGCTGGATACCCTTTGCGCATTTTTCCCTTTCATTCCATTTTTGTATGGATAAACTTTAATGTTCGGTAGAAAAGTGTAATCTAATGAAAGACCTTTGCTAGGTGATTTTCCAATCACACCAGGTTTGCACAAAGACTCGCCAATAGGACTTAAAACTAGATCCTGAGCCAAAGAAAGCTTAACAAAAATCGAAAGGCACAGACATATTAAAAATCTCATACGATTACTTTGAATGATTAAAGTTGATTTTAGTAATTGTAAAACGTAGATTTTAATCAATAATGCTGTGATTTAATGAAGATCAACAATTTGAATATAAAAGCTAAAAAATCATTGGGAAGCAAGCAATTTATAATAATTATAAATTAAAAGCTACTATTCTACAGATAAAATCAATCCGATTTTGATTTTATTAACATCTTTTTAAGAAAAATTATTGTAAAATGTCTTTCAAGCTACGGTTATTCGTAAGGCCTTAAGTCCCTGTACACCCTGCATTTTTCCGAGCCTGATTTCCTCTATTTCATCGGTGATATACCCCATTTGGAGCAAATAATCAAGATAAGTGTTGTATTCTAATCTATCATTTTCATGAGAATAAACAATTGCAACTTTTCCTTTTTGTGTTAATCGTTCGCCTGTTCCTTCAATTAAAGCTTTGTCGATTCTTTTTTTCAAAATAGCATACCTGATGTTATAAGCTCCATCCACATCGAATTGCTTTTCATCTAGCCTAAAACGGATTGATAGAGGAGTTCCATGGACCAATATCAGCTGGGCAGTGCTAAGTGGCATGGGAAGATCTTTTTTCTGATTTTCCAATAATCGTGTTATTTCACACATTGCAATTAGTTGCCAAAGTCGCATATTGCGCAAATGAATTTCATCAAACTTGCCTGTATGCAGCAAAGATTGCCCCATATAAATATCATATTCCACACCATCAGTTTTGTATTTCTGGAAATAGTGTGGGAGTATTTCCTGGGTTGCCTTTTCTTCCTTCTCTAAAAAGTCAGCAATGGTTTTATTGATGATTCCTACGCTTTTTTCATAAGCTTTTCTCTTTTTATATACCGTCTGTAATTGGGCATCCAGTCCCCGAAAATAGTATTCCAATGCTTCATCTAGCTTCGGGTGCTTTGATTTTAGTTGTTCAAAAAGAGGGTGTATTTTATTTTTTATAAAATCTGACATTCGAAATTCATCTCCGGTGGATATTCCATGTTCAAGTCGATCAATTTCTTTCATGGTATTTAAACTATATTTTTCAACTAAAGGAAAATGAATCGTTTTTTTGGTGAGATTGAGTATTTTAAGAATCTGTCGGAGATTATCCAAAAAGTCCTCCTGAACAGCATTGTTCCGAATATTGGTTGAACCAATGATATCTGCTTGTCCGTAAAGTGGAAATACATCTTTAAAAATTATTGGCTGGATTGTAGCGGACTCCCCTTCCTTTTTACGCCTCTGCAATAATTCAAAAGATGATTCAACAAATTTCCATTCAACACTAGGGTGAAGTGCTGTGTATTGGTCGCGAATGATGGATTCAATTTCATTATCAATTTCAACCCTACTCCTCTGCATCGCAGTTCGGAACAAAGGTGTGATTTCACGCAACTTTAAAGCAGTAAAGCTATTTAGATCAAAAGGATTTGGTGACCCCAATTCCATCAAACCAATTATTTTATTATTTTTTTTAATCAAAGGCACCAAAATGATGCTCTTGATATTTTCCTTGAGTAAGTTTCTTTCAAGCTTTGTTTTACCTTCGATTTTTTCTAAATCCTCTATGATTATAGTTTCTTTGCGCTTGCAAACTTTTTCATAAATGGAATCTTTGTATTTTTCAGCAAGCAGATCTTTTATTCTTTTATTTAAAAAATAATGATGGATCTTATACTTGTTCAGCATGCTATGCTTCGAAGGATAATCTACAGCCATAAGCCCAAGTCTAAGCTCAGGCAATCTGAAATAGGTTCGCAATTGTTTTTGCAAACGTTTCATATTTTCGCGAACGACCACAGCTCCACGGTCCAGCAATAGCCATTTCAAACGCGAGAGAGACTCATCGATAGTTACATCTATCAGATTAATGCTTACTACTCCATGAAATTCAAAATTGGAAGGAGGAATATGATTCAGCCAGATTTCAACATCGTAAATATTACTGAGCAACAAATTAATTTGTTCCTGTGATAGCGGTTTTAAAGGTTTTAATTTTTTAATCTCGACATAACGAATATTCACTTCTGTCTTAAAATGTCGCTCTCCATGTTTTTTCCCTGCGTCTACAGTGTACATCAAGGGTTCTTCAAAATTGATCCGTTGTCCGTAAAACTGGTTTAAAATCGTGCAGCAAGCTCGAATAATTGTAGAAGCACGGACTCTTTCTGATTCAATATTTACAGAAATGTCAATATTATCCTTTGCAATTAGCCGTTCCAAAGGAGGTGTAAAATAAAAACCACTGGCATTAAAAGGTTTGCTAGCAAAGGCCAATTGCCGATCACGATGGGCTGAAGGAAAAATTCCGGTCAAAAGTAGCTCCACCAGATCTTTATTTTTTATAAGCACCTGATAATCAGTAATCGGAGCAAGAAATTCCAATGAGTCATCAAGGCGTTTTGTCACTTCGCGAGCAATAGTTGCCTCTCCTGCATCACCACTCCCCACCTTCTTTTTCCAATGATTGATCAAAGGGACAAAACTGAGTTTCGATCCAAAGGGGAAACCATGCACACCTAACTTCTTTTTGTTAAATTCCTGATCAAACAATCCTCTTTTGGTTCCGGCCTTTTTGGATTGAGACATATTTTTTTGCTTTTTTTACTTTACAGGTGATTTTTATAAACAGCTTTCCATTCCAATAATGCTTCAATTGAAAGAGCCATTTTAAAGATCAACATTACAAAGATCATCACTTTTCTTTATCCAAACCAACATTTATTTATTAGACTTTATTCTAAATAATTTCGTATGGCTGAAAAATTGTCTTGAATTCCTACTCTGTGTCATGTCCTCACCATAATAGCTACGGCTATTAGGTTCCGGGCATTTCTTGATTAGAAATCAATCCAGCATTTTCATCTCATAAAACCATTTTAGAATTAAGTCTATTGAAATAATGGAATGAATCAGATTCTCTTAAAAAGCATATCCCAGTTTGAAAACAAAACGATTACCTTCCACAGAACGAAATAATTCAAAATACAAAACAAAAAAGTCAACAGGCGACACCCATATCCCACCACCGTATCCTTTGTGCCAGGTGGAAGACGCTTCGTCATCATGCCACACACGACCGTAGTCAAATCCTCCGCTGATTCCAAAAGAAAATGGAACCAGCCTGTTTTCAGAGCTAAACATTTTCCACCTCAAATCGAGATTGTGGTAAAAGGATGTTCGGCCGGAAAAGCGCTCGGAACGATACCCTCGCAAATTACTTTTGCCTCCGATATTGGCTGCCTGGAAAAACTCA
>JANQFJ010000126.1 GCA_028277915.1 Saprospiraceae bacterium | reverse complement strand
CATCGAAAACGATATCACTACGATCATCAATACGCACGATATGAACTCCGTGATGGAAATTGGGGATAACATCGCATTGCTTTACAAAGGTGATCTCGTCTGGCAAGGCAATAAAGATGAAGTGCTTGATAGTGACAACGAAATTTTGCAGGATTTTATATTTGCCTCTCCATTCCTTCAGCGCTTGAGAAAAGCAGCTTTGGGAAAATGATTGTTTTTAGTTTAAGGTTTATGAGCTAAAAGTTATTGAGTTGATTGGGTTGTGGGTATCAAGTCATTCACACATCCACACATCAATTCATCCAGACATCCACCATTCAAGTAGCGAGAAACCAGATTGCAACACAAAGCCGTTCTCCGCTTTCCTTCCCTCTTTCCTCCCTTCCCTCATCTCCCTAAAAAAAAGCCCGTTCCAAATTTAACTGGAACAGGCTCGATCATCTTCGGTCTCAAAAAAATTCTTTACAGATACTTGCGTTTTCCGTTTTTATATTCTACTAATTTGGCTTCAGTAGCCTTGGGTAGAACAATAGTTTCCAGAAAATGCTCAACAGATTTCTTACTGGAAAAATTAGCCAAAATGCAGTAAGAATACCCTCCGTTTTTGAGTTTGTCGTAAAAAATACTACCAAACTGATCAAAAAGACTATGATTTCTTTTCAGCGGTAATCTGGAAGTTGTTAGTTCGATCACATAGCCCTCATAATTAGACGATAACTTATTATGATGGCGATAATAATCAGGGATTTCCTCCTTTTGTTGTTTACGAAACGGGTATTTGGGACGGCTCGTTGGAGGCTTTTTATAATCTGCTTTCGCAAGTATCGGTGTCTCATCAGTGCTTTGTTGTGCTGAAAGACTGAAGGGTGTTAAAATGAACAATATTAATGGGATTAAAATCAGTCGTAGTGATGTTATCATAGTGTATTGTGTAAAGTTGATTTAATACTTATTTCTTTCGTTTTGTTAAAAAAAGATTCGTTTGTTCTGATTAGGCCATTGTCGCTGCCAGTTCCTGTTCCGCAGGCTCTTCTTCACCTTCTTCTTCCAAGTTTTCCTCATCTTCCTGGTCGATTAACGGTTGTCTTGGCTGAGCATTCTCATCGGTGACGAGTTCAGCTTGATTAGCTTCTGGTATTATTTCTTGGATTGTTGTAGGATTGGGCTTTGTGAGTACAATCGAAATTAGAGAAATGACTGTTATGCCAATAGCAATGAGTAAAAAAAGTTCCATAGTGTGTGGTATTTTTCCCCCGATAAAATACGAATTAGGGTCTTTCCTGTCTGTAAATTAGTGTTTCAAATATTTATCTTTCCTTGAGGTTGAGTTAGTCAGCGACTTTTATTTTGATCCTATAAATTATGTTTTTTTAATTATGTAACAATCTTTTTTTCAGCGAATTCAATTCAAATATAAAATTAAAATATATGTACAGGCAAATTTAAGAGTGAAGTATTGTGACGCCTGAAAAAATGATGTTAAGGATATTTTTAAGGTATAAATGCTATTTTTTTTGAAAGGCCAGTAAATCGAAAAAGGTTATAAAAAATGTTGTAAAGTACATTTTACTGTGAAATCCGGTAGCTTATTTTTAGGATGTGAATTTTTCAAATTCAGGAGAACTGCTTTAAAAAAAATGATAATGTGACAAATAAAAAATCAATTTGATTTTAATTTAATATACGTAAAAAGGATCAATCGATATCAAACAAAACAGATTGGAAACCAGAGGATTTGATTTTTAAACAAAAAAGCTGAACGATTCTTTATCCCAAAATTGTTTCTTAATTGAAAATCAAAAATTATCTTTGCGCCTGCAAGGTCAGCGATATTTTTGACCTTTAGACGCAACAACACAAAACGACCACAAGCCCAGGTGGTGGAATTGGTAGACACGCTAGCTTGAGGGGCTAGTGCTCACTACGGGCGTGCAGGTTCGACTCCTGTCCTGGGCACAATACCTCCTCGTCACATGACGCAGGAGGTTTCTTTTTATCACTAATCTTAACTGAAATTGATGTTGGTGCCAGAGTTAAAGTCTGACTTCCGTGGACTATAGATTTTGATATTAAATTTTCAAGGTTACGTTAGAAAAAAGTCTTATATTATGGTTGTAACCAAAAAAGTAAAACCATGAAAAAAGACCTAATCCTAACATTATTTGTCATGCTCCTGTTTTGGGCATGTGCCAAAGAAGAATCTCAAAACGTCAACCAGGATTCCATTTTTACGATTTACGAGTTGTTTTACAACAAGGAAAAAGACATTACGACTGCTCGTACTGTTTTTAGATTTGGAGGAGCGGGAGGAACACTTTTGGATCTCAACGAGCCTGCCATTTCCACATTCAACGGAGATGAACTACTCTATAATCCGGTGTCAGGATTTCATTTAAAGGAATATCCGGGACTAACCACTTCTGGAACTTTTGTTTATACTGATCTTGATAACAATACGTTTACCAATCAAACTGCCACAATTGACCCAATCAATTTTAAAATGATAGACACCATCAGCGCTGGGTCCGCTTATGTTTTCGAATGGAATGGCAATCCGCTGGGAGAAGACGAAACCGTTACGTTGACCATCAATGGCTCTCAGCAAGGCAATGTGGAAATTTTTACTACTACCAATTTGGGAACGACTGAGATCGTCCTTGAATCAAACAGACTTCAAAATCTCGGTTTGGGAAATGCGGAATGTGAACTGACCAGGATCGAAACCCAAAACTCGGTCGATGAAGGCACTTCTAAAGGAGGTAGAATGGCAGTTTGGTACACGGATAGCAGAACCATTTTTATCGATAATTGATGTCTTTTTCGTCTTGCAAAAACAGATCATGATTCGGCAATGCTGGCAATTTATTTTATATTGCGCGAGATTGTAATATGTTAAATCGATTGTCATTATGATAAACATTGTACTGATTGTACTATCCTCAATATTGCTGATTCTGGTCATTGGGCTGATCTTCAAAAAAGATTTCCGAAAAGACGTTTTAAAAGCTGAAAATGAAAACGAAGCTGAGTTTAAAGGACTCAAATTAAAAGGTGCTTTGTTTTGGGTGATTTATGCAGCGACTGCTTTTGGTACGATATACCTGGCTTTGAACCAAACTAAAGTCGAATGCCCCGATTGTCCTCCAATGTTGTCCACCGCAGGTTCCGGCGAATGGCTTGCCTTTGATGTCAATGCTGAAAAGCCTGCCATTGTTGAATATGGCTGTTGTGAAAATAAACAACAAGAAGACCATAGCGGACGGGTATTGAAAATGGATCTCACTTTAAATGACGATTTTGAAGTATTTAGTTCCAAATCCAATTTCGTGTTTGGAGAATTGGATAGAAAGTCATTGAAAAACCTGAACCTATCCAATGATTTTAAAGTTGAAAAGTATATCGAAATCAGGTATGATTTGCAACTAAACCCTTATTTCAAATCCATACGAAATGAAAATAGATTTTACGATTGGAACGAATACCAGAATTTGCCCTTTCAAATCGCTGTCAGGTTTTCAAGCGAGCGGGGTATGCATACATTGATCTTAAAGGATGATGGTGAAAAACTACTCCTGGATCCGCTTTCGTTAAATGATAAATGGACCAAAGTCATTGACCTGGATGCTAAAAAATACCTGGTCCGATTGAGGGCAAGGGATACAGATCCCAGTAATGCAGATCCTGAGTACGCCAATTTCCAGATTTTACAATTTTCAGGAAACATATTTTAATGGAAATCAGCACTTGAACGACTTAGAATTTAGAAAACAATGGAACAAAAGAAAAAGAAAATTTTGGACTCAATTAACGAAGCTCATGCAATCATTGAAGAAACTTATATGGAATTGAGATCTTTGAAAGAAGAACAGGGGAAGATAGAGCGGCAAAGGTTTTTACTGGCTGACATGGCCTGCCATTTGGTTCAGGATGCCATTGGTCGTGAAACAATGGAATTAGAAACCCTGAAAAACCGACTACACTCTATTTTGGTCATCTGCGATGATTTTTTACCAGAAAAAAAGCTGAAATTGAGAGCCTCTGAAATAATCTCTTGATTATGAAAATTCGAAAAGCTACCATTGATGATATTCCTCAAATGGCGGAACTTTGGATGGAATTGATGAATTACCACGCTGACCATCATTTGGTTTTCAGAGCTAAGGATAATGCAAAAGAACTGGTACAAGAGGATTTGAAAAAAAGGATTGAACAACCTGGATGTATATTTTTTTTACTTTTCATCGAAGAACTGCTTGCTGGTTTTATCTCCTGTAGCTTCAGGGTCACCCAGCAGGTTATGATTTATAACAAAAGAGGTTATGTTGCCGAAACGGTTGTTTCACAGCAATTTAGAGGTCAAGGAGTAGGGCAGTCGCTTTTCGAAAGAGCGCAGCAATGGTTTGAAGACGAAGGTGCCGATCATATCGAATTGCAAGTTTCTCTAAAAAATAACGGTGCCATGAACTTTTGGGAAAGACAGGGCTTTGAAGGATCGACTCGCCACATGGTCAAATATCTGAAAAAGAAAAGGTAGTTTTCAAAACTCCAATTCCATCTGAATATTCGCCCGTTCGTAAGGGGAGGGTGGGCCAACAACTCTTTTGAAGCCTAGTTTGTAGTACAGATTGATCGCTGGTTCGAGAATAGTGTTGCTTTCTAAATAAACTTTTTTAGCTCCCAATCCTTTGGCCTTTTCAATGATGTGCTGACCGATCAGCCAGCCGATGTTTTTACCGCGGGCTTTTTCAGAGACCGCCATTTTTGCTAGCTCGTAAGTGCCATTGTCCATTTTGATCAAAGCACAGGTGCCTACAATTTCGCCTTTGTAACTTGCAAAACAAATGTATCCACCAGGTTGGATGATTTTGGTTTCGGGATGATCCAGGGTTTGGTTATCTGCTAATTCAAGTTGAAAATATTTTGTAATCCATTCATGATTTAAATCTCTGAAAACAGCTTTGTATTTAGGATCATAGTCAATGATTTCAACGAGTTTGCTTTCTCTTTCTTTTCGTTTTTTGAGAACGCGTTTAAAAAAGTTTTCTTTGGAAAGTAGAAATTCCATATCTTCAATTGCCTTCCAAAGGCTGTGATGGCTTTCGTTTAAAAGTTCTTCCGTCGCACTTTTGACATCGATGAGTTGAGTTTCCAGTTTTAGCGAAATAGCTTTTCCTTTTTCGGACAAACTCACTTTGTTTACACGACCGTCTGATTTACTCTTTTGCATGGTGACAACATCTCGTTTTTTCATTTCTTTTACCATCTGGCTGACGGAAGCGTGGGATTGTCCGATTTTTAATGCAATTTCTGTAATCGATAAGGTTTCTTCCTGTGATAAACAATAAAATACCGGAAACCATTTGGGATCTAAATCAACTTCGTAAAGTTGAAATATTTTAACACCATCTTCCAAAAATTTTTGTCCTAATCGGCGAAGGCGGCTTCCGAGGGCCAGTTTGCCAGTTTTTGCATAGAAATCCATAATAATAAATGATTACGTAAGTACTTACGCAATTTATTATATTTTTTAAAAAATTCAAAATTTAGAATGATCAAAAGGTCATTAATTGTTTGCCTTTTCTTTTTTCTTTGCCTCTTTTTCGAGCCTTTTAAAATATTTTTTAGTTAAAAAATTATGCCTTAGCGCTTTGAGATCTTCATTCAACAAAACGGACCCTTCGTTAAGATTTTTGAGGGTTTGTTTGAATTCTTCCGCAAGCAAAGAATCTTTCAAGATCACCCCCAAGGTTCCTTTACCATCGTTCAAGTCTAAAGTCAATTGGTTTAATTCTTCGCTGAAGCCTGAGATTTTGGAAGAAGCGAGCTGGAGGTTTTGCATCGTGGAATCCAGTTGATCATAAAAGCGGCTTTCCTCCAGACGGGATACCACTCCATCCACTCTCGACATGATCGAGGTGTCTTTGAGCAGCGTTCCCAATAGGCCATCGCCGGTTTGGATTTGATCTGCTATGAGTTTCAATTGTTTGCCGGTTTCATTGAGATAGGCGGTGGTGGTTTTTATGTTCGTAATGGATTGTCGAAATTCAATAGCGAGCAATGAGTCATACAAGAGCATCGAAACCATGCCCTTCCCTTTGTTTATATTTTCGGCTATGTTTAAAAGGTCATTTGAAAAAATGGCGATATTTTCATTGGTTTTACCGAGCGTATTCAATAAATCTGAAGTTTCAAGCCGACTGTAAGACGGGAGAATGTCACCATTTTCGATAGTGGGTGCATTTCCTTTTCCGTAGTTGATATTGACGACCATACTTCCGACAAGACCATCAGATCCAATGCTGGCAATGGCATCTTTTTTAATGTGCTCCTTTACAGATTCATCTATTTTCATTTCGACACGCAGGGTAGAGTCGTTTACAATTAAGATCTTTTCGACAGTTCCAATATTCACACCTCCGAATCTTACATTGTTTCCGGGTTGTAAGCCGCTCACATTTGAAAAAATGGAGCTGATCCGAAAGGTAGAACCAAATAAGTTTTGATTTTCACCGATAAGATATACTCCAGCGGTTAACAATATTGCAGCGAAGGTTACAAAAATTCCCAATCGAAAAATATAACTCTGGTCTTTGCTCATTTGAATAAAATTCTATTTAAAAAATGCTTTGATTTTGGGATCTTCCGATTTCGAAAGTTTTTCATAAGTTCCGGTTGCGTAATCCCGCCCCTCAATTAAAATAATCATTCTATTTGAAATAACACGGGCGGTATCCATATCATGCGTAATAATCAGTGATGCCGTATCATATTTTTTTTGAATATCAAGGATGAGCTGAATGATCTCTTTTGCTGTAATGGGGTCAAGGCCGCTGGTAGGTTCGTCGTACAAGATTATTTTAGGTCTTAATATCAATGTTCTTGCGAGAGCAACCCTGCGTTTCATTCCACCTGAAAGCTCTTCGGGAAGCAAATCAATGGTATGTTCCAAACCTACACTTTGCAAAGATTCTTTTACAAGAGTGTCAACATCATGGCCTATTAGCTTTTCAGGATGGCGGCGCAGTGGAAATTCCAGGTTTTCGCGGACGGTCATTGAATCGTACAGTGCACTACCCTGGAATAAAAATCCTACCTGGGTTCTGATTTTATCAAGCTCATTTTGTTTAAGTTCCGGAATATTTTTGCCGAGTACTAACACATTACCACTATCTGGCGTAAGCAGGCGGATGATACATTTTAATAAAACAGATTTTCCCGAACCGGATTTTCCAACAATGACCAGGTTTTCATTTTCATAAAGCTTAAGGTTGAATCCATTCAAAACGGCATTGGTTCCAAAAGTTTTATGGACATTTTGGATTTCAATCAATATTTTCTGATCATTATCCGCTGCATTCATTTTATTTACAGGTTGTAAAAAATATCTGAAATTAAAACCGCTATAAAGTCAACAATGAAGACAAGCATAGAAGCCATTACAACAGCGGAGTTGGCGGCCAAGCCCACGCCAGAAGTACCTTTTTTGGAGTTATATCCTTTATAACAACCAACGAGTCCAATTACAAACCCAAAAAAGAAAGATTTTATCACCGACGGATTTAAATCACTGAATTCCAAATGTTCAAATAAAACCCCAAAATATAGCTGGAAACTTACATGCCCCTTGACATTTTCAACTAAAAAGGAACCCAAAAGTGCAATAGCATCTGCAAAAATGACCAAAACCGGTAGCATAAGAGTAGCTGCGCTAATTCTCGTTACAACCAGGTATTTGAAAGGATTTGTACCGGAGACCTCCATAGCATCAATTTGTTCCGTCACTTTCATCGATCCAAGTTCAGCGCCGATGCTGCTTCCGATTTTACCTGCGCAAATCAAAGCAGTGATCACTGGACCGATCTCTCTTATAATTGCAATTCCAACCATGGAGGGCATATAAGCTTCAGCACCAAAATCCATCATCGTTGGCCGTGTTTGTAGGGTTAAAACTAAACCCATGATAAATCCTGTGACGATGACCAGAAACAATGATTTGTTACCAATTAAAAAACATTGACGCAGCAACTCCTTTGTTTCAAATGGCATTTTGAAAACTTCTTTGAAATAGCGAAAAGCAAAAAGAGAGAGTTGACCTGTTTCAAGAAAATATGTTCTCAATCCATTCATTGGTTAAAAATTATTCATAAAACTGGTAGCAATACATACAATAGACCTTTTTTTTAACACAAATCCAATGACAAAAATCAATTGGGCAGGTGAATTATTTCGATGACTGAATTTCAAAATGAAGGAATCTTTTCTTTTAAAACAATTTTAGATTGAGCTACTTTTTAAAAAAATCTGTATAAACTGATTAAAAGAATTGGTCGTTATTATTAAGTATCTTTGATAAGTGATTGACCAAACGAATATCTTTTGTGAAATTCTACGGACTAAGCATCCCAATTATTTACCTGCTGATCTTAATCTCAAACTTTGGATTTGGACAAAATGTCATTGGATTGCCTGTCGTTCAAAATTACACTCCACAGGAATATGGCGCTCACCGTCAAAACTGGCAAATTGCCCAGGCGTCTAATGGAATGCTTTATTTTGCGAATGGAAAAGGCCTCTTATCTTTCAATGGAGAAGATTGGGACTTGACCCTGATGCCCAATCGCGGGCATGTGCGATCATTGGCAGTTGATGAAAAAGGAACTGTTTTCGTCGGGGCTAACAATAATTTTGGGAAATTGGTAACCAATTCTTCCGGAGAAAGGAAATTCCAGTCTTTTTTGCCGCAAATAGATTCATTTGACCATAATTTCGGCAGGATCCGAAAAACCATTTCTACAAAGGATGGAGTATATTTTCAAGCTTATCATCGGATTTTTCGAATTTTTGGAAATACAATCAAAACCTGGCGTTTTTCGACTACCTGCTACCGAATCTTTTATGTGCATAATAAATTGTATGCGATTGATTTGGATAGGGGATTGCTCGTTTTAAAAGATGATGAATTCGTTTCAGCAAAACAAGGATCATTTTTGAAACAAACGCGGGTTAGTATTTTACTGCCATTTGAAGAAAAAATGTTAATCGGTACGAGGGATAAAGGACTTTTTTTATATAATCATCATCAATTCACTCCTTTTAAAACCGATGCAGATCATGTATTTAGGGAATTTGGTTTATATGAAGGGTTGATCAGCAATGATGATAAAATTGTTTTGAGCACTCATTCGAATGACGGAATATATGTGCTAGATAAAAACGGAATTACTCAAAGCACAATAAACCAAAACACAGGCCTGGTTTCTGGAAATGTCCTATCCATTTTTGAGGACAAACAATTCTCTTTTTGGGTTGGTTTGCAGGAAGGAATTGCCAGGGTTGATTTTGATTCTCCATATTCCGTGTTTGATGATCGTATTGGATTGGAAGGAACAATTCAAAGTATCACTGATTTTGGAGGAGAGATCTATGCAGCCAGCAGTGAAGGGCTGATCAAACTTGGTTCTGGCCCCATAAATACTATTTCAGAAGTAGGAAATATCAATAGCTATTGCTGGGATTTGGAATCTTGGAATGATCAGTTGATCATTGCGAGTACGAATGGAGCTTATTCTTTGCAAGGCAATAAAATGCTCTCTTTACAAAGTCGAGCCAATTTTGTTTCAGCAATTTCAAGATCAGTGCATGATAGTCTGGCAATCCTTCTGGCCTTGGATGATGGTCTTAGCTACCAAAGATGGAATGGAGTGGAATGGACTGAAGTGGGAAGAATTGAAGGAATAAGCGGCGCTGTTAGAGAAGTGCTGGAGGATGGAAAAGGTGTATTTTGGTTAAAAACAAGATCTAACGGTCTTTTTAAAATAACAATACCTTTGCAAGGGCCTTATTTGAACTTTGATGAATTTCACATTCATCATTTCGATCATCAAAAAGGTGTACCACAGGGAGAAAACAATATTTTCAAAATTGATGAAAACCTATTGGTGCGATCAGAAGAGGATTCGATCTATATTTTTGACCGTTCCGTTGATCGTTTCGTCTCAGCATTGTCGTGGAGAAATAGATTTGGCTTAGAAGAAGGATTGGTTTTACCAAAATCGAATGCACAGCAGGGAGTACTTTGGCTGGATTATTTTGTGGATGGGAAAAAGTGGTTGTTGAAAGCTGAAAAAAAGCCTGATGGGATTTATTCAATTGAAAAATTCCCGTTTAGCAGTAAGATGCTAAACTTTAAAGATCCCTATGGTAATGAAGTCTTTTTTTCAAATGAAAACCATCTTTGGTTTGGCGGAATGAAAGGGATTTTACAAGCAGATTTAGACCAACTTGTTGCTAATTCAGAAGAATTGCCATTGCTAATCACAGAAGTACACAGCACAAAAGAGCCTGTATTTATTTTGGGGACTGATTTGGATAAAAAGGAAATTGGCTTCCAAAATAATGATCTGAGTTTTAAATTTTCATCACCTTTTTATCAGGATAAGGAATATTTGCAGTACGCCGTTTATCTGGACGGATATGACAATGGCTGGTCAACATGGTCAGATCAGTCAGAAAAAAATTACACTAATCTTCCTTCAGGGAAATATACCTTTCAGGTAAAAGCTAAAAATGATTTTGACAATTTGAGTGAGGTTATGAAGTTTTCATTTACAATCCATCCTCCCTGGTTTGTTTCCCCTTGGGCCATTATTGTCTATTTTTTATTAGCTGGAATCTTGATCTGGGGAATCATTTACCTCAGGTCAGCAAAATTGAGAAAAGAACAACTTCGATTAGAAAAACTCGTCCACGAAAGGACAGAGGAAATTAAAAAACAAGCCGAAGAGATCAATGAGCTTTACGAAGTAAAAAATCGTTTTTTAGCCAATATTTCTCACGAATTACGAACACCGCTTACTTTGATTTTAGGTCCTGTCGAGCAATTGCTTTCTGCCATCACCGAAAACACCCAAAAGAAGCAATTGACCTGGGTTCATCAAAATAGCAAAAAATTGCTCAAGCTAATCAATCAATTACTTGATCTGTCCAAAATTGAAGCTGGCAAACTAGAGCTTCAGACCAAACAACAAGATTTGGTGAAGTTTTGTAAATACATTTGCAGTGCTTTTGAATCTCTGGCAAAACAAAAAAAGGTAAACTTGATTTTCGAATCTTCGATGGATCAATTAGAAGTGTTTTTCGATGCAGAAAAGATGGAACAAGTGCTGAATAATCTGCTGAACAATGCTTTAAAATTTACTGAAAAAGGACAGGTCAAGGTAACCATTGAAATGGCTGAGAATGTTCAGGAATCCTTTGCAAAAATAACGGTGCAAGATTCAGGTATCGGTATTCGCGACAAGCAATTGCCGTATATTTTTGACCGGTTTTATCAGGCAGATCAGGGGGAAGATACTTTTTATAAAGGTACAGGGATCGGTTTGGCTTTGTGTAAAGAGCTGGTAGAGTTGCATTCCGGAAGGATCGAGGCGAGCAGTGTAATTGGCAAAGGCACAACTATTTCTATCTTTTTGCCTTTCGAAAAATCGTTTATTGAAAACGAACCGTCGATTATTGGAGTTGATGATGCACCTGAACAATCCGCCGAAATTAAAGTGGTTACACAAATGGCTGACGACGAAGGATTATTGAATGAAGCTCCTTTAATTCTGATCGTTGATGACAACGAGGACATTATAGATTACATCCAAATTCAATTGGGAAAACAGTTTCAGTTTTTGAAAGCATTTGATGGACTGGAAGGTTTTCAAATTGCTGCAAAGGAATTGCCTGACCTAATTGTTTCAGATGTGATGATGCCTGGTATAGATGGCTTTGAATTATGTTCCAAATTGAAAAATGATATTAAAACGGACCATATTCCGGTAATTTTATTAACTGCCCGGGTAGGTGAAGAAGATAAAATGCGTGGTTTGCAAAACCAGGCTGATGATTATCTCCAAAAACCTTTTAACAGCAAAGAATTGGAACTAAGGATTCAAAACCTGATTGATAACAGAAAAAAATTGCGAAAGCGATTTGCTGAAAGAATTATTTTTCAGCCCGAAGAAATTGCTGAAAATCCACAAGAAGCTTTGTTCCTTCAGCATTTAATGGATTCAATGGAAAAGCACATCGATGACATGCAATTTGATGTCAACCAAATGAGCAAACTTTTGGGGATGAGCAAATCTCAACTGAACCGAAAAATGAAAGCCGTTTTAAATAAAAGTCCCAATCAGTTTATTCGATCTTATCGCCTGGAGAAGGCCCATCAACTGATAAAAGTTGGTCAGCTGACTATTTCGGAAATTGCCTACGATGTTGGTTTTTCAAGCCCTGCATATTTTTCAAAATGTTTTCACGATGAATTTGGCTATCCCCCAAGTTCATTGACCGAGCAAAACTAGTCCCGTGTATTTTTGACTCAAATTCTAAAGTGTTTGGATCAAAATTGATCCTCTATCCCTTGATTTTATTGGCTTTGACTCAAATTTGAAAGCTTATGACTCAAATTTGAAAGATAAAATCTGCATTCACTCCTTTCTTTGCATTTCGAAACAAAAGCAATTTATTTATTTAAATCCTAAAAAGTATGGACTATATAACAGCTAATTTTTATGATCCCTGGCCATGGTATATTGTGGGGCCATTGATGGGTGCGACGATACCAATTTTGCTCTTTTGGGGCAACAAAATGTTAGGCGCATCCTCTTCACTCAGACACCTTTGTTCGATGATACCCAACCAGATCGAATACTTTCAATATGATTTGAAAAGTGGCTTTTGGAATTTACTTTTTGCATTAGGAGTGATGATCGGTGCCGCGATTACTTATCACTTTTTTCATCATGCCTATGTGGTTGAGATTTCGTCTTCGACCAGAGCAGATCTTTTAGAGCTGGGCTTGACTGATTTGACAGGGCTTATGCCATCAGAGATCTTTGTCGGCGCTGCGTTATGGTCGATGAGAGGTTTGATTTTTACACTCGTTGGCGGTTTCCTGGTAGGATTTGGAGTAAGGTATGCAGGAGGGTGTACTTCCGGACATGGGTTCATGGGCCTTAGTCAAATGAGTCTTTCGTCGGCTATCGCGATTTTTTCATTTTTCATTGGAGGAATGTTCGCCACATACTTCATTCTTCCACTCATCTTTTAAAACCAAACAAATGAATCAAATAAAATTTTTAGTCGCGGGAATCTTTTTTGGATTCCTCATTGTAAAGTCAGAAGCCCTGACGTGGTTTCGCATCCAGGAAATGTTTCGATTTCAGTCATTTCACATGTTTGGCATCTTCGGCATGGCCATTTTGGTAGGTGGATTGACGGTTTTTGGAATAAAAAGATATCACTTGAGAACAGTAAGCGGAGAGCCTATTTTGCTGAAAAAGAAGCCTTTACATATAAAAGCTCAAATCTTTGGTGGATTACTTTTCGGTATCGGGTGGGTGCTCACAGGGCTCTGTATAGCTCCAATTTATGCCTTGCTTGGAACAGGTTATTTTGCTGGCATTCTTGTGCTTTTGGGCTCTCTGGTTGGAGTCTTTTCCTATGGATTTTTAAAAAACAAATTACCTCATTAAATAAAAAACCTATGATCATGATTAAAATGTCTGCTCCTGTAAAAAAACGGGAAATTAGTTCTTACGAACCCCCCAAAAGTAAGCTGGAAAAATGGCTAACAGGGATCGCTTGTCTGACTTTGTTTCCACTGATTTATCTGATCGGAACGACGCTTTCCTTCTGGATAAAACAGTTGTTTACTTAATAACCATTGGAGTTTTTTGATGGAATAGCGGAGAATCGTGGACACTTTTCAATGCTATTCCACTTTCTTTTCTTCAAAGTACTGGTTGTAAATAAATTTAGCAAACTAATTTTCCTTGGTCCAGGCCCGCCCGTTGTGAATCGCCCGAATCAAATCCTGGTGAATCATATCCAGGTCATAACCATAACCATCGTTAGCTCCTGAAGCTAGATGTTTAAGATTTCTTGAAACGGACTTCAGATTATCAGACATCTTGTTTGGAAGCGTGGAAGTATTTTCTTTAAGCTTGTTGAGCTGAATGACCGTCAGATCAATCAAGTCTGCTGCTTTTTTCAGATTTGAAACCACATGATCGGGTAGTATTTGATCGCCTTTCCAGTTGGCTTCCTTTCTCAGTTTCCAGATCGTTGGTTCAACATCGATGTACAACTGCCTAGCTGCCAGTATTTTAATGGTTTCATTTTTTAATTTTGGAACTAGTCCGAAGTTTTCATCCATCAGAATTTTTGACAATGGAGGAATCTTGATTTCAGCACCACGTTCAATTCGGTTGACATCCTGAATTCCATTGTAAATACTCAAAATGGAAGAATAATGTCGATTGGAATAGTACTTTCTGCACAAATCCCAAAGCGTTTCGCCTTTTTGGAAAATGTGGATAGGGATGGTATCTGATTTTGGAGCATTGTTATCAGAAAAGGTATCTTTTAATGCTGAATTTGAGGACTGAGCAGCAGAGTCAACTGAAGATGAATCGGAGATATCTTTAACCGGATTTTCCCTTTCTGAGCAAGACAGGAAAATGGTAAAAATGGTTAAAAGGAAAAAGTAGAAAATTCGCATCTTAAAAGAGATTTAATAATTTTTCAGTGTCCCAAATTAACAAGTAAATCGTCCCCAAAAGCATGAACCCGGTAATAAAAGTGGTACCTTGAAAGTGTAAAAACAATGTGATTAGATACATGTTGAGGATGATTCCGAAGGCCATCAAGGCACCGACCGTTGTTGTTTTTGGAATAAAAAGAAAAATACCTGCGACCATCTGGCTGATACCCAAAAATCCCCAATATTCGGGAATGCTGCACAAATTATCAAAGAAAGTTTTGATAGGACTCCCAGCAGGTATGTTTGCTGCGAAACATTCACCAAATGGCTTCCCCAAACCACCTAAAAACAAACCTGCTCCGATGGAAATTCTGGTAAACCAGGTGAATGTTTTAAAAACTTTCTGCTGTTTTAAAACATGGAGTTGCTCAACTAACCGATTCATTTAAAGTTAATTTTGATGACTCAAAATAACTATAAAATAATTTGTGATCTCCACTCAACCGGAGTTTTTCCAAATTCTTTTTTAAAGACGCGAGTAAAATAACTCGGATCGCCAAATCCACTATCATAACCTACAGCGGTAATACTTAAGTCCACATTCTGCAATAATTCTTTGACTTTTTTGCGGCGGATAAAACGGATAAATCGATTCGGAGAAAAGCCAGTGAGTGCATCCAGTTTTCGTCCAAACTGTGAATGGCTGAGGTGTAATTCTTTGGCTAATTGCTCCACATTCAAATCAAAATTGCTGATCTGGGATTCGATAATTTCCCTCACTTTGATGACAAATTCATCTTCAGGTTGAGGTGTTTCAGGATTGTTTTCATTTGAAACTTCAGGTTCTGTCAAACCTGCTATGTTTTGATAATGGCGGCGCAACTTATCCCTAAGCCCAAACAGGTTTTTGATGTGTAAGAGCAATTCCTTTTTTTCAAACGGTTTGGGTAGGTAGGCGTTGGCACCCAATTCGAGTCCTTCAATCTTGCTATCAATATCGGCGCGGGCCGTGAGCATGATCACAGGGATATGATCCGTACGCTTATCAGTTTTAATTTTTTGACAAAATTCGAAGCCATCCATAACGGGCATCATGACATCGCTGATGATGAGATCGGGGATCATTTCAACAGCAATTTCCAACCCTTCCTGACCATTTTCAGCTACCGCCAAACGATAATCAGGCAAGCAAGATGCTACATAAGCTGCAACATCTTCATTGTCTTCGGCGAGCAGGATCAGTGGTTTTATTTTTTGTGTAAGTTGTTGATTATCAGTTGTTATTGTTTCCTTTTGTGTATCCTTAGTTTTTGTTCCGTTAGATGAAGCTTCAAGGAGTTCAGTTCGAGGTTTAGTGATTTTAATCTCTTCAAAATTTGCAGTTTTAACACTTTCTGCCTCATGTACAATCGGCAATAAAACCAAAAACTCTGATCCTTTTTTTGCTCCTTTTGGGGGACTTTGAACGGATATTTCACCCTTCATCAAGTTGACCAATTCTTTGGAGAGGGCTAAGCCAATTCCAGTACCTTCGAATTCCCGTGTACTGCTATTATCCACTTGGTGAAAACGGTCAAAAACTTTTTCGATATCTTTTTCAGGAATTCCTCTACCAGTGTCTTTGACGCGAATAGCTAAGGAATTATTTTCTTCTCTCAGTGTAAAATAAATATGCCCTCCGACAGGGGTAAATTTGAAAGCGTTGGAAAGCAGATTGGAAACTACCTGCTGTAATTTATCCGCATCGAAATTCATCATCACTTCCTCTACTTCCGGCAAAAAATGTAATTGAATTTCTTTGTTTGCAGCATAGGAATGAAAGGATTCAACAATATTTTTCAGGAAATAAACAACATCACCATGTACCAACTCCAAAGTCATTTTTCCACTTTCCAACTTTGATAAACTAAGCATTTTATTTATCAGACCAAGTAGGTTTTGACCATTGCGTATAATCATATCCAAACCATTATTAAAATGCTCTTTCGGATTATTTTTAACCTGTTTGGCCATGCCCAAAATGATGGTCAAGGGAGTGCGAAATTCATGAGTCAGGTTGGTGAAAAGTTGTGTTTTGAGGGCATCAAGGTCCTTCACACGATCAGCCTCTCGTTTTTCAAATTCCAGTTGTTGCTGAAGCTTTGCCCGATTAACAGAAAACCGGAAATAAGTCCAAATAGCGGCAACGATCACAGCAGCATAAATAAGGTAAGCCCACCATGTCTTCCACCAAGGCGGTAGAACACTGATTTGCAATTCCGCAATTTGGTCACTCCAGATTCCTTGGCTGTTGGATCCCTGAACACGAAAAATATAATCATTGGGCTGTAAGTTCAAAAAAGTGGCTGATCTGCGGCTGCCTGCTTCTATCCAGGAGTCATCGGAGCCGATCAATTGGTAACGGTATTTGTTTTGATCGGGTGCTCTAAAATCAAGGGATGCGTATTCTAAGGTTAGAATTTTATCAAGGTATGAAAGGGTGATCTTTTGGGTCGTTTCGATAGTGTTTTCTAAAATGCCGGTTTCGTCATTTGGAAATATAGGCTGATTATTCACTGAAATGTCCGTAATGTAGGTGGGTGGATTGTATTGATCGTTTAAGACCTCTTTGGGATCAAAAACATTATAACCATTGATCCCGCCAAAAGCGAGCCTGCCATCCGGTAACTTGGTGTAAGCACCAGTATTGAACTCGTTTTCCTGTAAGCCATCTGCCTTGGAGAAATTTCTAAAAGTGTATGTTTGTTGATCTTCTGTAGCTGCATTTTTGATTGAACTCATACAGAAAAGTCCTTTGTTTGTACTGCCCCACAGGTTGCCTTCATCGTCGGGTAAGATTCCATAAACTACGTTATCGGGCAGGCCATCTTTTGTAGTCCATCGCATAAATTGACCGGATTGTTTATCCATTAGATTGATACCGCCCCCTTTTGTACTGATCCAAAGAAAACGCTCTGGCTGAAAAGGGTCATCTAAAAAGCAGGTCACATGGTTGTAACTTAGGGAGGTTGGATCACCTGAAATATTTTGGTATTTCGTGATTTGAAGTTTTTTCTTCACACCGGTTGGGCGAATGACTTTAGTAAATCCTCGTTCTGTGCCTACCCATAATACGTTGCTCTTGTCTTCGTATAATGCGGTGGAATAATCAGTCGAAAGCACTCGATTTCTTTCTTTTTTGACAATCATTTGCTTTCCGGTTTTAAGATCATAAGAAGTGAAAACTCCTGTTTCCGGATCAAAATGTGCTAAAACATCATTGAATCCGGCCATCCAGATCGAACCATCCTGGCATTCAATGATAGGTTGATAATCATAATGATACGAATCAATATCGTAATACCGGACTTCACGGGTAATAGGGTTATATCTTTTCAATTTAAAAACAAACTCTCCCTTAAAAAATGGTAGTCTCATCCAATAATCCCCTGATTTAGATAACAATACGAAATCACCGACTGCAAGAGGTTTTTCAATATCAAACGGAATATTTTTCATATCCATTCCTACAGGGGTACCATCATCGTTGTACCATACAGGATCATAGCTTTGGATAACAAATCTGTTTTCTTTTGTTATAAAAAGTTGCCTTACAGAAATGCCTGGTAAAAAATGAGAGAATCTTAAGTTCCTGGGATTGATTTTGAACAATCCATGGCCTCTGGTACCTATCCAGATTATGCCTGAGTGATCAATCGTCATACAACCAAAAGGGCAACCGGGCATAGATTGCCAGTGGAAAAAGCAATTTTCGATAGAAGAATGGACGACATCGCCAGGCTGCCAATCCGAAATATCAATACCAAATAATGTATCACATGTTAAAAACCACATGTTTTCTTGATCATCCACCCTAAGATCATTGGCTCCTTTAAAACCTTCTAAATAGGTTGAAGCCTTCTCTCCATCCCAATTGAATAATGAGTGGTTGGCACCGCATGCCCAGATCGACCCATCAGGATTTGCAAGAACAGTCCCTATGGAATACCCTTCAATCGCCAAATTCAATTCTGCACGCTGAACATCAAGCTGATAGATGGCGTCTTGTACTCCAACCCAAACCCTACCCTTGGTGTCCTTCACTATGCCTTTTAAAAAAGTGAGCAGTGTCTTTTCCTGTCTCTTTTGAGGAGGCATTTGTATTCGAATGACCTGTGGTCCTTGTTGGTGGTCAAAAAAACTGTCTTCGAGGCGAAACATGTTGAGTTCACGTTGTTCAATTCCCACTATAAAAAAACCTGAAGTATCCTCAACAATGGAGGTGACATTACTACCTGTAATTCCAGCAGGGTTTTCCGAGTCATAGTTTATTCGATGAAAGCGGTTGGTTTTTTTGTCATAAATACTTAATCCGGTATTGGAAGAGGATGCCCAAATTCTTCCATCTGAATCTTCAAATAATTTTGTGATGGTGTTTCCGGATATGGACCAGGGATCATTGGGATCATTGGTGAAGACCTTAAATTCATAGCCATCGTATCGATTTAAGCCGTCTTTTGTAGCGAACCAAAGGAATCCTTCCTGGTCCTGCAAAATATCGTAGATCATACCTTGCGACAGGCCATCATCGGTAGTAATAGCTTCTGCCTGAAAATTACGCTGTGCGTTTACGCTCCCACAAAAGAGCATACAAAACACAATAAGGGCAAGAAATGATTTACTGTTAAAAACGATCATCACAACCTGAATTTATAACTATTTGCGCAAAAAATCCTAGCGATACGCAGTTTGTCCTATTGAAATCCCAAAATGTCCTAGCCTTCCATCAATTTCTCCTATTTCTCGGCTACCATTCCCGATACCTTTATCCTAACAGAATTAAACACCAAAAAATCAAAACACTTATTTCAAAAGATATTTTTTTAAAAACAAAATCTTTTTATTATGAAAAACATTTTTATCCTTTTCAAAAAGACGGTAGCATTCCCAACTATAGTTGCAATGCTAATCGCATCGATATTTTATTCAAATACAGCACGTGCACAGCAAATCAATCTTCCCCTTGTTACAGGATATGAAGTTTCAATCAATGGCTTAGGTTCTACC
Organism: Saprospiraceae bacterium; assembly: GCA_028277915.1. GTDB lineage: Bacteria > Bacteroidota > Bacteroidia > Chitinophagales > Saprospiraceae > JAHDHW01. The sequence continues at coordinate 18,027 of JANQFJ010000126.1, read as the reverse complement.
ATATGTGATCCCAGTGGAGCATACATAGACGGTTTTTGGGGTTTGCCATGGTTTTGGTTCCCACCAACTGCAGATGATTTTCCAGCAAATGGCGCTTCTTATCATACTCTAGTTGCGGATATAACCGCCACCACGATTGTGTTAGATATTCCTGCTGTAGGATATTTGCCGGGTTCGAATTTGCAAATGGTTTATCATTATGGGGTTTTAGATGGAACATATACAGAGGGAGTGGTTCAGCCTTCCAGTAACCCACCATCAGGATACTTCCGTTTTGAAATGCCGGTAACTTTTGATCGTGGTACACAAAATGCTTATCTAACTTTTAATGTTTTTGATCAAATTACAAATCCTCCAACTTGGTATACTAATACTATATTCATCCCAATAACAGTACTTGGCCCTACAATTAATGATACACATGTAGAAATACTGGATACGATTACGGAACCACAAATCCCTTATTTGATCTTGCATGCCCCTCCTGGTGATGGTAGTAGTAGTAGTTTCGAAACAACTAAAACTACTTGCAGAAAGCTACAAACAAATTACGCAGGAGAAGAATCGAACTCTGCCAACCTGGCTGTAAAAATTGGAATTGCCGGCACTGCAGGAATATTCGTAACAACTGATTTTGAATTTTCAGTTACTTTTAATGCCGGTTTATCAATTGGTGAAATGCATTATGAATCAACAGCCGAAGAAACATGTATAACGGTGACAGAAGGATTTTCGACTTCAAGTATGTTGGATGATGAAGGTGGAGGAGATGTTTTCGTAGGGTATGGAACCGACCTTGTTTTAGGTGTGTACGAATATTTAAGAATTGAACCATCTCTGTGCGCCGCAGTCTTGGATACCGGCCTGATATATGCTCCTGTTGGTGAACTCAGACAATTTGCCAAAACCAAAACAGGAATTGATCTGGATATCGCTGCATTGGAAGCCGTGGTGGCTGATTCCGCGAATTTAGATGCAAAAACAGTGAATGATGCTCAAAACCAAATCGATGTCTGGAACCAGGTATTAGACATGAACCTGGAGAATGTCAATAATCCCAATAATGAACCAATTGGACTGGCTTTTGACCTTGACGGTGGTGCAACTTTATACAATCAGGAGAATATCAAAACAGTAGAAACCAGCACCATTCAGTACGAACACTATACGAATGTTAATTTAGGCGTGACTTCAAAAGTGGAAGTGGCTGGCTCTGGTTTTGAAGGCGGATATGAATATAAAGGTTCCAAACGCTTTGGAGAGACACAAAACCACACGGAAGAAGAATCGCAATTGATCAAATACACCCTCAACGATGATGATCAAGGTGATGTATTCAAGGTGCAAGTAGTAAGAGATCCTATGTATGGAACGCCCATCTTTCGAACACAACCTGGCACCAGAAGTAGTTGCCCATACCAGGTAGGTTACCAAAGGGATCAGCCCAACCTGATGTTCAACGATGATACTGTAGAAAAAACAATCTCTGATATTCCAATAGGAGAAGATGGTACTTTCCAGGTGAATGTCTGCAACGAAAGTGATGAGGGCAGGTACTATCATTTAAAAGTGAATCCGGCTACAAATACAGCAGGATTGGTTATTGAGGCATTCGGAGAAAATATCTCTGCTACTGACGACGGGTTTCCATTATTGGTGCCAGCCGGCGATTGTATCTATGATGTCTTTGTTACAATCAGACAAACAAATCAAAGCATTCTGGATTATGAAGATGTTGAAATTTATCTGAATGTAGATTGCCAACCAGCTTCTGCACCCATCGTCAGCAGTATTTTTCTGGATGCGCAATTTGTAGAAATAACATCCCTGTCTGACCTCGAAAACCAACACACCTCAATGGTGGTTGTTCCAAATCCCAACGCTGGTCAGTTTAATATCCAATTTGACGGAGCGATTGATGCAGGGCAGATCTTTTTAAATGACCTGACTGGCAAACGAGTTTTTCAAAAACAAATTCAATCTGGTGAAATTTCAGTTGAAATAAATCAGGGTGACTTAACGCCAGGAATTTATTTCCTTGTCTTCCAAAGCGATACACAGCGTGTTACCCAGAAAGTAGTTATAAATCGTTAAAATGTTTTTCATTTCCCCAAAACACCTTTGCCGGCCATGAGGCTGGCAAAGGATTGTTTTCATATCTTAAAGCAACAAATAATTGAAAAAACGAAATGAAACAATCCAGCATTTTTACGCTTTCCAAGCCATACGCTCATCTAAAATTGATGTTTTGGATTTTTCTGGTGGTATTTGCAGGAAGGTTTATCCTGAAAGATGCTTTGCCTTATTTTGGGTTTGACGATGAAGTCTTTGGTCGATGGGTGGATTACAAATGGACTTTAATTAGTCATATTTCCGGAGGCCTTTTAGCTTTAATTATCGGCCCTTTTCAATTTTGGAAAGCTTTCAGAAATAAATACCTGACCGTTCACCGATGGATGGGGCGCATCTACCTCACAGCAATTCTCATTGGAGTTATTTCATCATCCTATCTGGCCTGGACCACGGGTTTGAAGTTAAGTTTAAATTGGGCGGTTGCTTTGCAGGGATTGGCTTTTGCCTGGATCACTACCTCAACGATGGCCTATATTTCAATCCGGCGTAAGCAAATCCGGCAGCACAAAGATTGGATGATCAGAAGCTATGTCGTGACCTTCGCTTTTGTTTCCTTTCGATGGTTAAACGAATTATCAGCTTTAGAAGAATTATCCGGTTCGACCTTGATTTGGATGTCATGGGCGATTCCGCTTTTGATCACTGAAATTTTTCTTCAATGGAAGCAGAAGTAACTTTTTCTAAAAAACACAAATAAACAATCACAATTTAATTTTTATAAAAAACTAAAAATACGAAAATGAAAACAGTAGGAATTATTGGCGGCTCAGGCTACATTGGAAGTTACAATACTAAATAATTTTTGAGTGAAGGATACAAAGTAAAAGTATCTGCTACAGATATTTCTAAAAAAGAGAAGTATGAACATCTAAAACAACTTCCAAATTTGAAGAACCTGGAAATCATTGCTTTGAATGTTGGAAACAAATCTCAGCTTGAAGACTTCCTGAAAGGCTGTAATGTCGTCGTTCACGGTGGCACTCCTTTTAAATTGGATGTTCAGGATCCAAAAGCTGAATTATTTAATCCGACAATTAAGGGAACTGAGAATTTTTTGTAGACCGTCCAAAAAGTGCCTGAGATCGAAAAGGTAATCTTCATCGCTTCAGTTGCAGCGGTAAATACAAATTTTCCATTACTTCCGGATAACAAATCGCAAGGTGGCCAAATTGATGAGAAGGACTCGTTTATAAGTGAAGAGAGTCATCCGTATGCTCAGGCGAAATTCATTGCAGACAATCCAAACTTAAGCTTTGAAATTAGTACAATATCACCTGTATGGGTTGTTGGAAAAGCATTGTCGCAAAGAGAGGATTCTACATCCATTGGAATGCAGTATCTTTTCAAAAATAAAATTGCTCCAAACCCATTTGTCCAAATGTTTTATGATGAAAATGTAGATTTTGGGATAGTGGATGTTGAGGACGTTGCAGAGGGCATTTTTAAAGCAGCCATGACAAAAGGAATTCACGGAAAAAATTATTTATTTTCGAGTGAGAGTTACCCTGTTTCTGATATTACTTTGATGCTCAATAAACAGGAACCCGAAGGAAAAGCAAAGGTCATTTATCGCAATGATTTAGCTAAAAAAGAATTGGGAATTAATTTTAAACAGGCACAAGTGTCTTTAAATAATTACGCTAATTAAATCATCGAATTGATATTTTCTTACTCAAAAGTTTAAATATCTTCTATGTTTTAAATTAAAAATTCAGACTAACAAAGATTAAAAATCTGTTATTTACTTTTTGTTAAAAGTCAACTGAACCATGCCATTTGGAAAAGTTTTATTTGCTTCCAGGCTAAATTTTGTTTCGATAGAATTTTTTTGGAACATGGGAATTCCATTTCCCAAAGTGATTGGCACAAGAGTTAAAATGATTTGGTCGATTAATCCATTTTCAAGAAAAATAGTGTTGATCTTTCCGCCGCCAACGAGCCAGATGTCTTTTCCTGGTTGTGTTTTCAATTGCTTCGCAAAAGCAACAATATCGTCGCTGATGTATTCAACATTTTCATCATTTTCCTTTTTGGAGCGGCTGAAAACATAATTTTTTTTATCAGGATAGGGAAAGGGAACATCGAAACCTAAAACCTCCTGGTATGTGGCATTGCCCATCAAAGTCGTGTCAATGCTTGCATAAAAATCGCTGTAACCCATATCTTCACCTTCAACCAAATAGTCGGGATCATCGAGCCAATCGACATTACCATCGGCTCTGGCGATATAACCATCAATGCTTGCAGCGATGTACAGGATTACTTTTTTCATAAGATTTTTAAAGTTTTAGGTGCCGTATTTGTTCATTTTATATTCAAGCGATTTTTTGACAGCTTTCCATTCGTTTTCAATGATTGAAAAAACAACGGTATCGCGGATGGTGCCATCAATTTCTATCCTGTGGTTTCTTAAAATTCCATCTTGTTTAGCTCCCAACCTTTCGATTGCATTTCGAGAAGGGTGATTGTGCCAATGTGTTCTAAACTCTACAGCGATAGCTCCCAGCGTTTCAAAGGCATATCGCAACAAAAGAAATTTACATTCTGTATTTACGCCAGTTTTTTGGAAACTTTTTGCGTACCAGGTATAGCCGATTTCCAGCCGTTTGTGTTCTGGTTCAGCGTTGCAATATCTAGTAGAACCGATTATTTTGTTTGTGCTTTTTTCAATTACGACGAAGGGTAGTGACCGTCGAAGGTTTTGTTCTTTCAAAGCAAAGTCGATGTACTGTTCAATTGTCTTTTCAGATGGAACCGAAGTGTACCAAAGCTCCCATAAATTACCATCAGCTGCAGCATTTAAAATCCCTTTTTTATGATTGAAATTTAAAGGGACCAATTTTACAAACTTCCCTTCAAGTTCTATAGGTTTGAGCCAATTATTCATTTTTGACAGTGTGTTCAAATTGTTTTCTTTCAGGAAAAAGGTTAAAAATACTTTCCGCATTGGCTTCGCAAATACCTCGTTCTGTGATCAATCCGGTCACCAGTCTAGCGGGCGTAACATCGAAGGCATAATTTGCTGCTTTGCTATCTTTTGGAGTTAGCAATACTTTGGAGATTTTTTTATCAACAAGGCCTTGAATGTATTTGACTTCCTCAGCTCCTCGTTCTTCTATCGGAATATCGTTTAAACCATTCTTCGTTTCCCAATCTATTGACGAAGAAGGCAAAGTCACATAAAATGGAATGCCATTATCATTTGCAGCCAAAGCTTTGAGGTACGTTCCGATTTTGTTGGCAACATCTCCCGTAAAAGTGGTTCGGTCAGATCCTACAATGACCATATCGACCATACCATGTTGCATCAAATGACCGCCTGTGTTATCTGCAATGACGGTATGCGGGATGCCCATTTCCTTTAATTCCCAGGCAGTGAGCCTTGCTCCCTGATTTCGTGGTCTGGTTTCATCTACCCATACATGAACGGAAATACCTTTTTCAAAAGCATGATAAATCGGAGAAGTAGCAGAGCCATAATCCACAAAAGCCAACCAACCCGCATTGCAGTGTGTCAGAATATTTACAGGTTCTCCATTTTTTTGCTGACCGATAGTTTCGATCAATGACGAACCGTGTTCACCGATTTTTAAACCATGTTCGGCATTCAAATCAGCAATTTCATGAGCTGTTTGGAGTGCTTTGGTGGATACCTCATCAAGGTTCGTGATTTTTGATAAAACACTTAATTGTTTGTTGACAGCCCAGGTCAGGTCAATGGCTGTGGGGCGGGTAGCTTTGAGTTTTTCCGCTGCTTCAAAAAAATGGGTTTCTAGTGATTGATTGCCTTCAAATTCCAATGCTGCGAAATACATTCCATATCCGGCTGCTGCTCCGATCAGGCCCGCTCCTCTGACATGCATGTCTTTAATCGCTACACACATTGCGTCCAATGAAGTGATTTCTTCGATAACAAACTGGTGCGGCAAATGCCTTTGATCTATTACAAACACAGATTTTGGTTTGCGGTTTTCCATCCAGATAGTTCTGTAATGTTTATCGCCAACTTTCATGGTTTCTATTTTCGATAAAGTTAAAATTAAAGATCACTTTTTGAGAAAAGTTTTTCTGAAAAATTAAAAAAGGGCATTTACCCAACCTTTATAGAATGATCGTTAGTCTTTAAAAATGAAATCAGGAGTTCTATCATTCCTGTGGATTTGTAACTCATCAAAATTATACACCGATGAAATTATCAAAAACTTTGCTTCAGGCAATCGCAGTTGGAATTGCAATAGGCGCCGTCAGTTCATGTTCACTTTTTGAAGATTCAAGTGATGTTCATTTGAAATCTTGCGATGAAGCTTGTGAAGTTGATCATGCCCAAAAGCATAAAAATATAGATTATTGCCCAGCTTGTGGGATGGGTTAAATATATCTTAAACTCATGTCAAAAATATTAGCTTCAGTCGCATGCAATCTTGATACAAATATTTTGCAGGCAGTGCTTCCGCTTTTCCAATCAGAAAAAGTTCAGGCAATAGAATGGTCCTTTGATGTGCTTTACAATCATCCAAAAATTCCTCGGTGGTTTGTGGAATTGTTGGTTGCCTTTGGAAATCAGAACAGGTTGATTGGCCACGGAATATTTTTTTCTCTTTTTTCCGGAAAATGGTCAGCAGCGCAACAGGACTGGTTAGATCATTTGAAAAAAATATCCGGTAATTTTCACTTTGATCATATCACTGAACATTTTGGTTTTATGACTGGTGAAAACTTTCACAAAGGCGCGCCAATTGGTGTTCCACTTACGGCTGTGACTTTGGCAATTGGAAGAGATCGCCTGCAAAGAATTTCAGAAGCTTGCAATTGCCCGGTTGGATTGGAAAATTTGGCTTTTTCTTATTCTTTGGAGGAAGTGAAAAGGCACGGCGATTTTTTAAGTCAACTTGTAGAACCTGTTAACGGATTCATCATTCTTGATCTCCACAATTTGTATTGCCAGATGCATAATTTCGATGTGGAATATAAAGAAATCATCAAACTGTATCCATTGGATTTAGTTCGGGAAATCCATATTTCAGGAGGTAGCTGGGAAGATTCTGAAGTTGTGAAGGGAAAAAAGATTCGAAGGGATACTCACGATGATGCAGTTCCCGATGCAGTTTTTCAATTGTTAGATCAGACGATCGAAAAATGCCCTAATTTGAAATTTGTTGTTTTGGAACAAATTGGGTTTGGCTTGGAAACACCAGAAAGCAAAATACAATTTCAAAAAGATTTTATTAAGATGGATGGAATTATCAAGCAAAAAAAAGATTTGCTTCCGAACATTAAAAAGAAATCATTTCTAGCTGAAAATAGTATTCCATTGGGCAAACCCCTTGAAGATAAAATACTTCACGATCAACAAATTGAGCTCTCGGAAATCCTTGAAAATTCAAAAAATTATGTTGATGCCCAAAACAGGCTAAAGTCCTCCACCTTGGCGAAAACTGCATGGGAAATTGAAAAATGGGAACCGACGATGATTGAAACAGTTTTTCAAATCGTTCAAAAGTGGAAACATGGGTTTGTTCGAAAATAAGTATTAAAACCTACAAACAAATTACCTTTCTACCCTGTTCTCATGTCTCAGTTTACAGCACGTATGGCTTGTATTTTTTTATAAACGAAAACCAAAAAAGTGATAATTAATACGATGAAAAACAATGTCACGAAACTACTTTTCAGAATGGTGAAATAATTATTGATTGAAACCTGAAATGGTGTAATCTCTGGATATTTCGTGAGTAAACCAATCGTTCCAAAGTTTTCCAAATAATCAAATATTCTTCCGGCAACCGGAATCAAACACAAGAAATAAAACCTGGTTTTTTGAATTCCTGATTTTTTCAGCAAATAGGCCAGCAATAATAAATTACTTATCGCATACAAAAACGGATAAATCAAGTCCAGCGGGATTTGCTGTTTCAGATAAACAGCACGCCCTTCCTCCCCTAAATTATCAAAAAGCGATTTGACATAATCAAAATCGTAGCCGGTTGGCACCATGTCGAGTACTTTCAGGCCATCACCAAAAGCTGAAACTTTTGGAATTGTCACAAAAACCATCAGTGCGTAAATGATATTTGCCATAATGACGGACAAGAGCACTTTTTTCCCGGTAGCATGTTTGTTGATAAATTGGAGCATAAGCCTTGAAAATACATTTTAATTGGTGATCAAGGTAGGAATTTTAATATGATGGAAAGGGAGTTGCTCTACTGTTTTTGGGAGTTGCTCTACTTGTTGAAATTCAGAAGCGAAAGCCTTTTAGATTTGAAGTATTATTAACCAAAAAAGGCAAATCATGAAAAAACTATTTTTAGCTGTATCTACCATTTTCCTAACTGGATTTTATAACCCGCCCGTAAATGCACATATTTCTTTGGACGCTGAAGCGGCTGCTAAATTCGAAATTTTTGGTGGAGCTTACCTCGTTTTCGCTGGAAAATTTGGTGGAAAATTGACTAAAAAAGACATCACCAACACTACAAAACTTGGTGTTGAAGGTTGCGCCAAAGGCTCTGTCATTTACCAGTTTGACCTGAAAGTCACCAAAAATGGAAAAACCACAACTTTTCATGGCAAATCTGATCGTTTGACCGAGAAAATGCACGCGGCACTTCGTCAGCTCTCAGTAGGCGACGAATTTACTTTTAAAAACACTAAAGCACGCTTACCAAAGAAAGGTACTGTAGATGTCTGGGCGAAAAAATTCACAATCGTATAATTTCGAGAATGGTCGAAACCAAAGAATTTATACTTTGGCTTCGACCATTTGTTTTTAATACAAGCAATGCGGTTTGCAATTCATTTAATTTAATCTGCTCAGACCCTTTCATCTGTGTTTCAATTTAAATTGCTCCAGGTCGATCATGGCTTTTCAGCGAAACATGCAAGTGATCTTCCGTCCCGACATGGCGAAGGGTATTGAATCCCATCATTTTAAAATACCATTGCAAAAATTTATTCCTTACTTCACTACGATTTTTTGTTCGCACATCAAAAGCGTGGGCATAACCATTTTTTTGTTTGTAATGCAATGAATGGGATTTGGTAGGTAAGCCCATTTTTTTATAGTCTTCAGGCAATCTGGATGCGTCCGTCAAAATCAAATCCCGATCAACAAACAAAATCGTGCTGATGCTCATTCTAAGGATTGGATGCAGACTGGTAAACTCCTTTTGGACAGCTTCAGTCTTTGCGTGGCCTCCTTCCAGAAAAAACAATCCATTGAAACAATAAGCGAAGACTAAAAGGCCTGCAAGCAGCATTTTTAATTTAAAAGTTCTGCCAATTTCCAGCCTGCCAGTAGCTCTAAAATAGAGCATGGTAAAATAAATTACCAACAAGACGATAGTAGCTATAGCTCCTGAAATTAGCGCAAGTTGAGGACTGGATGTATAATTTTCATGCATAAACACAGCTCCGCGAATCAGCACTACAAAAGGCAAAAGCAGTAGGATGACAATTTTTAGGATAAAAAATATCAGCGCTTTCATAAGATTCGTTATTTTCAAAAAAATAAAAACTTTATCCCTCTATTTCTTCAAAATATGTCGGAAATATTCGTTTTTTCGATGAATCAAAAGAAATTAAACGCAAACATTATGAACCGTCAAGCTTTTCTTGTTTTATTGTTGTCAATAGTTTTCATGAGTTCCGGTTTCAGCCAACTTACGGATATTATGGATTCCGGTGGCCCCCTGATGCCTGAACAGGCGGCTTACGATGTAAAAGAATATGATTTAACACTTTCAGTTATTCCCCAGGACAGCTCCATTGGAGGGACTTTACGAACAAAAGCATTGGTTGTACATCCAACCTATTGGTTTGTTTTGGATATCGATACCGTTTTTTCAATTGAAAGCGTGGTAGAGCTGCGCGAAGGAGACATGGTTTTTCCGAGAAATTTTCATCAGGAGATCGGGAAATTGTGGATTGACCTTGGCAGCACCCGAAATCCCGGAGAACTACTTGACATCTCTGTAAGTTATGGCGGAAAGCCTCGTGTCGCCAAGCGACCTCCGTGGGAAGGAGGCTTCACCTGGAAATATACGAAGGATGGTTCACCATGGATAGCGACGACATGCCAGGGACAGGGAGCTGATCTGTGGTGGCCAAATAAAGACCACGTTTCTGACAAGCCAGATCGAATGGGCTTGTATATTACTGTTCCGGAAGGACTCTTTGTTGCTACCAACGGTAAATTGAAGGGTTCAAAATCCAATAATAATGGTACTGTTACCTATGATTGGCAAGTCACCACTCCGATCAGTAATTACAATATTTCATTGAATATCGCGCCGTATAAACAGATCGAAGGAAAACTGAAAAGTGTCAGTGGAAATACTTTTCCGGTTTACTTTTGGGTGTTGCCCGAAAATTATAAAGATGGTCAAATTTTGTTTAAACAAATTTTGGAACATCTTACATTTTTTGAAGATTTACTTGGCCCTTATCCTTTTCAAAAAGACAAGTACGGTGTCGTTCAAACCCCTCATTTGGGCATGGAACATCAAACCATCATCGCTTATGGAGCCAATTTTAGCAATAGCTCCATGAATGGTCGAGATTGGGGATTTGACGCCTTGCATCAGCATGAGCTGGCACACGAGTGGTGGGGTAATCTGGTAACTAATTCAGACTGGAGAGATATGTGGATTCACGAAGGATTCGGGACCTATATGCAGCCGCTTTATGTGGAACATTTACATGGTATCGAAGATTATCATAAAGCGATGAACCAAATGCGATATTTTGGGAATCACAGAACAATAGCTCCGCGTGAAGTAACCAGCGCATGCGAAATCTACAAGGCTCCGATTTATGCCAAAGGAGCGTGGATATTGCATACGTTACGATACCTGATCGGCGATAATGCTTTTTTTGAATCTCTCAGGAAAATGGCCTATCCAAAGCTCAAAGATGGCGAAGCCATTGATGGTTCCCAGATTCGTTTTGCCACAACGGATGATTTTTTAGCTATTGCTGAAAAAGCCTCAGGAATGGAACTGGATTGGTTTTTTGAGGTTTATTTACGACAGCCAGAGTTACCAGTCCTATATTCAATGGTTGAAAAAGGAAATTTGAAGTTGTACTGGAAAACCCCTAACGACCTTCCTTTTCCAATGCCAGTTGAAGTGGTAATCGAGGGTGAAATCAAAAGATTTGATATTCCACCGGAAGGGATAGAAATTCCCTTAAAAAAAGGAGACAAACCGGAGGTTGTCCCCCATAACTGGTTGTTGATGAATATTTCGAAATAATGGATTTAAAATCCTCAAAATCTATTTTCAAAAACACTTAGTATCTCCCAAACATCCATTAACTTTGCGCTTTCAATTTAAAAGCAATGATCAATCGCTTATTCATAAAAAATTACGCGATCATCGAGGAATTGGAAATCTCCTTTTCTGATCGACTGACCATTATTACTGGCGAAACCGGAGCTGGAAAGTCAATTCTGCTCGGCGCGCTTGGGCTGATCATGGGGCGTCGTGCTGACACCAAGGCGCTTTACGACGATGAAAAAAAATGCATTGTAGAAGCCTGGTTCGATGTTTCAAAATATGAACTAAAGACATTTTTTGAAAAAAATGATATTGATTACGACGAGCAGGTTGTTGTTCGTCGGGAATTGACCCCTTCCGGCAAATCCAGGGCTTTTGTCAACGACACTCCTGTAAGGTTGAATATTTTGCAGCAATTGAGCGGAGCACTGATCGATCTGCATCAGCAATTCGACACACTGGATATTCATAATGTTTCTTTCCAGTTGCGGATGATTGATGCCCTTGCAGAAAATACTACTTTGTTGAGCGAGTATCAGCAACTTTTTAAGATTTATCAAAACAATAAAAACAGGCTTCGTGAATTAGTGCTCCAAAGTGAAAATGCAGTTAAAGAAACCGATTTTCTCAACTTCCAGCTGAAAGAATTTAACGACGTTGAATTGATCGATGGGGAGCAGGAAAAGATTGAAGATGAAATTGGAAAATTGACCAATGCGGAGGATATAAAGCGTGCTTTGGGCGCTGCATTTCAGCATTTGAGTGAAAACGAGCAATCGGTGATCGGCCAACTGGAAGAAATTTCAAACAGTCTTTCAAATATTAGTAAATTCCACCCTGATCTCAATAAAATTTATGAACGATTTGAAAGTTTGAAGCTGGAACTGGATGACATTTCTCATGAATTTGAAAAAATTGCTGAAAATACAGAATATGATCCTGAACGAATTGCTGAAATCCAGGAGCGGCTTGATTTGATTTACAAACTTCAAAACAAACACAACGCAAAAACTGTCGCTGAATTAATAACTATTCAAAACGATTTACAATCACAGATTAATGCTTTTGGCGATTTATCAGAGGAGATTGAAAAAATGGAAAAAGAGATCGGGATTCAGCGAAAAAAATTGACTAATCTCGCTCAAAAATTATCAAAAAAGCGGAAGGGAGTCGTTGATGCTTTTGAAAATAAAGTGCATGATTTGCTGGCTCAACTGTCTATGGAATATTCTCAGCTTAAGGTCGAAATTGTGCAATTGCCGGAATTGAACAGCACTGGCTTTGACGAAGTAAATTTCCTTTTTGCCCCTAACAAAGGCAGCCGGTTTTTACCGATCAAAGATGTGGCTTCCGGCGGTGAATTGTCTCGTTTGACACTTTGTACCAAGTCATTGGTGGCTAGTGCCATACCATTGCCAACTTTGATTTTTGATGAAATTGATACCGGAATTTCTGGAGATGTGGCGTTGAAAATGGGCAATATTTTACAGGAACTGTCAAACAGACACCAAGTGATTTCTATAACGCATACGCCACAAATAGCGGTGAAAGCGGATACACATTATTTCGTTTATAAAAAAGTAGTCGAAGATCGTACGGTGACTAATGTCAAGCTGCTGACTTTCGATGAACGCGTAAGAGCTGTGGCCACAATGCTCAGTGGAAGCCCACCATCGGCATCGGCGATTGAAAATGCTAAAGAATTGCTAAAACTATGATCGATTACAATAATAAACGGTTCAGAAGTATCGAAAATACTGAAAACGGAGAAGTGACCGGAGATACCATTTTTCATTATTGGCAGGAAGGGACGGTTGTTTGGGCGAATTATAAAGGCGGAAATATTACTTTTGGTAATTTGATCGCTACCGCAGATCGAAATGGAAAACTGAATATGCATTATCACCACATAAACAGTGAAGGCGCGATGCAAACCGGAGTTTGTAAATCCACTCCAGAAATATTGCAAGATGGGAGAATTCGATTGCATGAATCATGGGAATGGACCAGTGGCGATCTGTCAAAAGGAGAATCCGTTATTGAAGAAATAGGGTGAAGGAAGGGAGGACAGAAAAAGGAGGAAGGGTGATTGAGGATGAAGGAAAAGGAGGAAAGTTAAACTACTTAACCTTTAACCACTTTACTATTTAACCTATTAAAATTAAAAACTTTAAACTAACTCATCATGGCAAACAATCTACTATCGGGAAAAAAAGGTGTAATATTCGGTGCATTGGACGAGCAATCAATTGCTTGGAAAGTAGCGGAAAAGTGCGTTGAAGAAGGGGCTCAAATTGTACTCACCAACGCTCCTGTGGCACTTCGATTTGGTAAAATCCAGGAGCTTGCAGCTAAATTAAATACAGAAGTAATCGCTGCTGATGCGACCAGCGAAGAGGATCTGGAAAATCTTTTTACAAAGTCCATGGAACTGCTTGGCGGAAAGCTCGACTTTGCCTTGCATTCCATCGGGATGTCGCTCAATGTTCGGAAAAACAGGGGATATACCAACTTGAAATATGATTGGATGCAGAAGACTTTTGACATCTCAGCGATTTCTTTTCATAAAATGATGCAAACCCTTTTGAAGCTCGACGCTGTCAATGAATGGGGATCGATCCTGGCATTGACCTATATCGCCTCACAGCGAGTCTTTCCAGATTACAACGAAATGGCTGAATCCAAAGCCTTGCTGGAGTCCTTCGCACGAAGTTTTGGCTATCATTTTGGTGTTCAGAAAAAAGTTCGGGTAAATACTATTTCTCAGTCTCCAACCTGGACGACAGCGGGAAGCGGCGTAAAAGGCTTTAAAGAGTTTTTCGATTATGCAGATAAAATGTCACCACTCGGCAATGCTCCGGCGGAGTCTTGTGCAGATTATTGCGTGGCCATGTTTTCTGATTTTACAAGAATGGTCACCATGCAAAACCTTTATCACGACGGTGGATTTTCCAATATGGGCATGAACCCTGCGGTATTGGGCTTGTAGTCAGCAAAAGATTTATTCAGTCGTTCGGTTCAACATGCATGAGAATTTCAGCAATTTCAGGAAGTTCAGCTCTGATTTTGTCTTTAACATTGTGAGCGATTTCGTGGCCTTTTTTAACAGTGAGGTTTCCATCCACGATTAGGTGGAGATCTACCCAAAAGGTCATTCCTGTTTTTCGAATAAAACACTTTTCGGTGTCGATGACGCCATCAACTTTTTTTGCAATTTGACGAATTTTAATGATTAGATCCTCATGCACGTGCTCGTCCATGATCTCTCCAAGTGCTGGCCTGAAGATGAGGTAAGAATTGTAATAAATAAATCCCGCGGCGACAAGCGCAGCCCAGTCATCTGCCGTTTCATAACCCTCTCCAAAAATCAAAGCAATTGAAATTCCGATAAAAGCAGCAATCGATGTGAGCGCATCGCTCCGGTGATGCCAGGCATCAGCTTTTAAAGCAGAACTTTTGGTTTCACTGCTTTTTTTAATGATGATCCGGTAAAATATTTCTTTAACCAAAATGATAACCCCGAGGACTACTAAAGTGTAGGATTCTGGAGATCCATGAGGTGTGAGAATGTGCTGTATGCTTTGGAAAACAATAACAGTTGCTGAAACCAGTAAAAAACCAACGATCAGGAAAGTGATCAACGGTTCAGCTCTTCCATGACCGTAAGGATGATCTTCATCAGCAGGTTTGGTGGCGTATTTTAAACCAAACAAAACCAAAATTGAAGAAAATATATCCGAAGTAGATTCGATGGCATCAGCGATCAAAGCATAAGAATTGCCAAAATAACCGGTAATCCCTTTGATTATGGCCAAGCCCAGATTGCCAACAATGCTCAGATAAATCGTAGTAATTGCCTTCTTTTGATTGGAGGACATAGATCGTTGGCTTAATTATCGGCTTTGACAAATAATTTCAAAAGTTTGTTGATTGATTTTACGATAGCATCCCATTCTTGTTCGTTAGTAACTTCAATCATCTCAAACCGCGCTTCGACAAATGCATCGTAAATGTTTTTGCGGATTTGCTTCATGTCCTGTGTTACAGCTTCAATTGCTGTTTTTGTGGCATGAAGGTTTCTCAAAGTATCATTTTCAAGGTAATTGATTTTGAAGAAGGCACGGACTTGTTGATTGATGTCATCGTGGAGTTGATCGGCTATTGCCAAAGCCTGTTTTTGTTTGTCGGGATTCGGCAGATCATCAGCAAGTTTTTTCTTTACCTTTTCGATTACTTTGTTCAGTTTTTGTAGTGCTTTTTCATTGTTTTTTTGCTCTTTTAAAAGTCCTTTTTCCGATGCATCCAGAATTTTTTGCCATTCCTCTTCTTTAATAAGTTCCTGAACTTTTAGCCGTATTTCCACACTTTTTTGGTCAAATTGATTTTGGGCTGATTCCATTTTTTTGAAACTTATTTCAAAAAATTCTTCAGGAGTATCCCGTTTGAGACTATTAACGGCGAAATGTTTTAAAAACTTCTTTTCCGTTTTGTTATGGGCTTTTTTTGCTTTTTTAAAATCCTTTATCGAAGCCAGAATTTCTTTTTTATTTTCTTCGGATTCTACATGTTTTTTGACGTTTTTATTAAATTTTGGAATCAGGGTAAGGCCTTCCGGTTTTCCAAAAATCAATAAAAATAGTGCGATCCACAGCATAGTTTGGTTTTTAGTTTTATTTATTTCGCCTCAACATTGGAATCCGTAGTCCTTCTTCAGAACATTGAATCAAAAGGTTTAGTCTTCTTTGTTTTGTGTCCGCTCTCTTGGCGCTCATGACCCAATGAATTGAGGGTTTTTTGGCAGAAGGAGGCAAAGTAAGGAAAAAATCCCAGGCTTTTTGGTTGGCTTTAAACTGTTGTTCAAAACCTTTGTCCAGTTGAATATTTTTTTGTTCAAAGGAATAAATCTTCGATTTGCTTTCATCCAGATTTTTAAAAGCCTCAATACCAGCAGCTTGCATTTTTCCAAGCTTTGTCAATTCGGCAACTTTACTAATGTTGACTGCGCTCCAGTTACTTTTTGGTTTGCGTGGTGTAAACCGTATTTTATAACTTTTCTCATCAATTGATTTTCGAAGTCCGTCAATCCAACCGAAACACAGTGCCTCATCAACAGACTCGGACCAGGTCATACTGGGAATGCCGGATTTGACTTTATAATAGCCAACCCACTGCTCTGTTTTTAGCGTGTGATTTTTTTTCAGCCATTTTCTGAAATCATCTGGAGTAGCAAAAAACTCAACTTCCATAATCGCTGACTTTTTGGGTGATTCGATTATAAAACGCATCGAGGTGCAAGTTGTATTGGTCTGGTTCTTCAAGACAAGCAGTATGCCCTCCTCCGTCAATGTATTTCAATTCAGAATTTCCGATTTTTGAATGCATATACTCAGATTTGGCAGGCACTGTGCCTTTATCCTGAGTGCCGACCATGATCAATGTCGGGCATTTGATTTTATGTAGTTCGTCCTCCACGCCCTTTCGGTAGATCACTCCCTCCACGGCATGAACAATGGTTTTTGGAAGGCTTTGTAGTTCTTTCTTTAGTTTTTCCCGCTCTGTTGTTCGACTTTTATCGTTTAAAAATTTTTTGCCAAACATCACTTTCATGACTGGCTTTGTGACCACTTTTACGTTGAATAGTTTTACGATTGTGTTTAAAAACCAATATTTCAATTTATTGGGTTCAGGTTGCGCAGTTGTTTCCATTAAAACCAGTGATTTAACCAAATCTGACCTTCTGGCAGCAAGCCGCAGCCCCACAAATCCACCCATCGAAAGTCCGCCGAAATGGACTTTCCCAAGTTCCAGTTTTTGGATCAGATGAATGGCATCTTCATACAAACTATCCATGTCGTATCCTCCATCGGTAACTTCGGATTGCCCTTGACCACGATGATCGTAGGTTACAATTCTAAAACGGTCTTTGAGATGAGCGACTTGTTTTTCAAACATTTTTCCACTCCATAAAAGGCCGTGTGAAAAAACGATTGTTTCTTTCCCGTAACCATTTATTTCGTAAAAATAATTGCAGCCATTGATGTTGATAGTTGGCATCTTCAAAGATCTTTAAGAATATTGCAAATGATAATTTTCACTTGCCTAAGATAAAAAGTTTCATCGAACAAATTAAAAAAAGAAAAAATGTAAATGCTATTGTAATGATGGCCAGTTTCTTATATTTAAAAAATAAATAAAATAAAACAAGTCTTTGAGAATGGCTTTCCAGATAATAAAAGATGATCCCTGGCTAAATCCGTATGAAACCGAAATCCAGGAGCGGTTTGAACGGTATCAAAAAATAAAAGAATGGATTGATCAGGAATATGGCGGATTGGAAAATTATGCTTCTTTGCATCTTTATTTGGGATTTCATTACGATAGTGCAAAAAGGGG
Source organism: Saprospiraceae bacterium (assembly GCA_028277915.1). Lineage (GTDB taxonomy): Bacteria > Bacteroidota > Bacteroidia > Chitinophagales > Saprospiraceae > JAHDHW01. The sequence continues at coordinate 223 of JANQFJ010000126.1, read as the reverse complement.
GTGGTATTATCGCGAATGGGCTCCGGCAGCGGATGGACTATTTCTTTTTGGAGATTTTAATGACTGGAACCCGGAAAGCCACCCATTACTCAAAAAGCTGGAAGGTATTTGGGAAATATTTATACCCGATGACGAAAATGGGTCAGTTTTGAAACACCAGCAAAAAATCAAAGTGCTGATTTCTTCAAAAGGAAAAAGCAGCGCTCGAATTCCGGCATATATC
>JANQFJ010000106.1 GCA_028277915.1 Saprospiraceae bacterium | reverse complement strand
TTTTGAGTGACCTTTTAAGTTTATTCGAACTCAAATCCAAACTTTCTAAACTTTCCAGTTTTCCAAGTTCCGGAGCAAGGGTTTTGATTTGTGATTTTTTCAAATAGTTCTTACTCAAATTTAATTTTTCTAAATTTTCCAATTTCCCAATTTCCGGGGCAAGGGTTTTGATTTGCGGCTTTTTAAGCTTTTTCAAATGATTCGAACTCAAATCCAGACTTTCTAATTTTTCTAAATTTCCAATTCCTGGGGGGAGCGATTCCAGAGCGTTCGAACTCACATTCAAACTTTCCATTTTTTTTAATCTTACGACAGAAGAAGAAAGGGTTTTCAAATCATTTGAACTCAAATCCAAACTTCGTAAGTTTTCTAAATTCCCAATTGAGACGGGAATTGTTTTCAGATTATTCGAACTTAAGTCCAGATTTTGCAGATTTTCCAAGTTCCCAATTTGAGTAAGAATATTATGCAGTTCATTTGAGCTCAAATCAAGGCTTCTTAATTTTCTCATATTCCTAATTTCAACAGGAAGCATTTCCAGTTGATTTCTTTTTAAATTCAAATTTTCCAGGTTCTTCAATTTTCCAATCTCAGAACGAATGGATTTCAAATTATTCGAACTTAAATCCAGGCTTTTTAATTCTTCTAATTTTTCTAACTCTGCGGGCAACGTTGTCAGATAATTTCCTTTCAGGAAAAGTATTTCAAGTTTAGAGAATTGGAAAATTGAATCAGGGATTTTTGCTAAATTTTGATTTTGTAAATCCAATACACGGATTTCATCAATCAAATCTTCAATACTTTCAGTTTGATTATTTATAGCGGCATTCGGTACGTGCAAGTTCTTTTTTGTGTCTTCACCAATATTATTTAATTCTTTTGTTAGCTCGCTATACTTTTCAAAAGATTTAGTTTCATCATATTTATTTTTGGCAAGTACCTCTTTTTCTCTATCACTGACTTCGTATAGAGGCAATCCTTTACTTACAAATTCATCTTCAGTCTTTTTATCCTCGAGAATATTATAGGAAGCAAGTGTTTTTTCTAATGCTTCTTTCTCTGAAATCACTTTTTCCTTCTGCGCCATCGCCTTTTTTGCTGCAGTCCATGCTTTCGCTTCTTGGTATTGAGCAAATTTTGCACTTTTAATTGCCTCGGCCTCTGCAGCCTTAGCTAGTTTTGCACTTTCTTCGGCTTCTTTTTGCTTTTCCAGCGCAATAGTTTCTGCTTCTTTTGCAAGCATGGCACTTTCCATTGCCAATGCTTTTTCTTCCTCTGCTATTACTTTATGTTTTATTGCTTCTGATTTTGCACGGAAGGTCATGACTGAAGCACTTATGGCAATCAATGATAACACCACGGCACCAATAAGAATAATGTTAGAAATGTTTCGCTTGTTTGTCGTCTCACGGAAATGGGTTCCGGAAACTGGGTCTTTTTTACGAGGGTTGGAGGGGCTCATATTAATTGTTTTAAAACGTTTGGTGGGATTTACATATTACGATTCGTTGCAATATAAAAAAATTTTTAATACAAATAGAAAAGAATATGTCAAAATTTTCTTTAGAGCCCTGCTTTTTTTTAATACATGAAAAAAACATTAAGTGTAGTTGACCAAATCATTGACTTGCAAAAGGATATAAAAAGACAACGAAAGATATGCTCTAAGGAGAGAAAAGACTTTTTAAAATAAAAAACTATCCTTCGAAAACGAAGTTTATTCACAGATCTCACCAATCCATTTTTGATCAATTTTTCCGTTTTCATCGATATGAAATACTGCGCCAACTACGCAACCATTCGGACCAACAGAATCCAGTAAATAACGATAATCAAAGCCCATGTCTATTGGCTCACCAAGAATGTCTTTCACAAAAGAAGTGTCTGCATTTAGCTCCGTTAATTCAACAACTTTGGAAAGGCTTTCATAATCCTGGTATTTTTGATAATGTTGCCCATAATCCGCAATTTCGTTTACACTTTTACAGCCAAACAACAAGATACCAGCTAGAAAAAATTTTGAAACCCTGTTCATGATTTTTAGTCGTAACTTTTATAATTCGAATTGACAAAATGCGGAATGACATCAAAAATGGTGTGTTTTAAACTGCCCCAGAGGCCATCCGGATGGCCATAATTATAAGTGCCTTGCTTTTTGCCTTTTGTCAGATATTCGCCTTTGGGTTGCATGATTGCTTCGTAGGAGCCACCATCTTTCGTTTTGCTTAAAAATTTCAAATTTGGATTTTTAGGATCAAAATCAAGTTCCTGATCAACTTTGGGATAAGGGTTTTCAGGCTTTTCCACCTCGCCACCAGGTTGGTGAAACTTGTTTTTGATAGCAGGCTGAAGCTCCCAAAGTAGTCCGTTGTCGTCTTTGTACATTTTATCTTCAATAACCTTTTTTAGCTCACCTTTTGGTAATTTATTGTGCTGATTTCGATTCAGATGCCAACCTGAATTGCCCATTATTAAAAAGATTACAGCGATGACAACAAATAGAAATAATAAAGTCATTTTCATTTTTTGTAACGGCAAGTAATACACAATATACTCATAAAACCTGGACACTTTCATTTCTTCAGCCAATAAAAAAGAGCCTCCGCATTTGCAGAGGCTCTTTGCAGGTTTAGTATTAACCTAACAATTTTATTTTTCGACGACGAATTTCTTCGCAACCGGAGCACTATTTTCAACCTGTATAAACAGGATATAAATGCCATCAGGGAACTCGCTTACATCGAAGTTCATTTTCGGTGTTCGCAAATTGAGATAAGTTTGCTCCATCACCAGGTTTCCACGAATATCCGTTATCCTGAATGTTGCAGCACCACTCATATCCGTTTTGGCTGCTAAATAAATGTTGTTGCCAGTCGGATTAGGATACAACCTGTAATCGTTAAACGTTTCCGTTTCTTCAGTCGTTTGTTCTTCAATCAATTCCGTTTCTTCAACTTCTTCAGGCAACGGGGAATCGTTTGGAATATCAACAACAGGATGTTCAATCATTGGCGGCGGATTTCCACAATCTGCATCGAACGCCTGGAACCAATATTCTCCATGCTCGTTGGCTTCTATCTCTTCGCCGATGAACATTCCATGCAACTTTGACGTGCTACCGGAAGAAGATTTTTTCGTTTCAAATTTGTCCTCCGAGTACAAAATGCCATATATATTGCCCCGTTTTTTGATTTCGATTTTTTCTTCCGCAAATACGGTCACATCCATTTGGTCAGGATTGAAATTATTGTCTTTTCCCAATTTCATTTTACCGCTGAGCATCAGGTTGGTGCATTGATCGAATAAAATCGTAACATCATCATCCGTTTTCAGGTCGTCGATATACACATCACCTTCTCCGGAAAATAAAATAGTGGCATCATCCCCAACTTCAATATCATCATACACACTTCCTGTTAATACCGCAAAATCTCCATCATCGACATCTACATCATCTCCTCCATCCATATTATTGTACCTGAACATTGGCAACATCGGATCAGCAGGCATCTCGATCTGCACAGTAACATTACTGGTGTTGTCCACATCAATTTCAGGAGCTTGGACGAAGGTACCTTGTGCTGTGACCTCTGCATAGTCTTCGATCTCTGCCTGGTCATCGGACATAATACCGATTCCTCCGGAATGAGCAATACTTTCATCAAACTCAAGATCGCCATCAGTAGCTACCAAAACGTAAGGATCTGGCGGAGGCGTACATGGTGACAAACAAGTAGCGTTCGCTATAGTGTTTAATAGAACTGCTGTTGGTTGTGGCCCAAATCCACTATTGAAATTAATGCCTCCCAATCCTGGCCAAAAATGACAATAGCTCATAATAGTCCCACCACCCGGAGGATAAAATGGGTTGGGTACTGGACAGAAGCCTTCGGTACCCCAAGGAGAGCATCCGTCTATCGCTGTTCCGTTTCCGTTCCATACACAGGCATGGGTGTGGCGCGACCCGATGAGGTGTCCCATTTCATGTGCACAAACCATTACTGACCAGGAATAGGTCGGAACAATTGCATAGGCTGAATGGATACTGCTGAAACATTTGCTTTTATCAGGATTAGCATTACAAATACCGTCAAAGCCAGCAGCGATACCTCCGCTCGCCTGGTAAGATACCAGGTGGCCCAAGTCTCCATTAATAGCTCCTGTATTCGCCTGAAAATCACTCAACATACCAAAAGATGAACCACTCGAATATGGCGATGGTGTATCCCAGACCAGGATCTCTGACGTCGCCATATCTATACCATCATTTGCATAAATTGTATATACTTCATTGAACAAGCCAGTGATATAATCAGTAGCCGGACCAACTCCACCTTTATCATTGTGGATATCATGATCCACCTCAATGTAAATCCGAATGCAATCGCCTGCATCCCTTGAATTTTTCTTAAAAGTGATTTCATCTCTCGTGTAAATTTTATCATCATCTTCGGTTCCACAATCAAATTCAAATGGTTCAACCAGGTCCTTGTCATTGTAAATAATGTGTTTGTCAGTTCTGTTTTTTAATTTTCCAATGACGTAATTGCCGTAATCGTTGCTGATCAATCCAATAATCTCGTCTTCAAATACGCTGATTGACACAATTGAGTTCGGGTCATTGTTGATTATCCCGTGGTAATATTTTCCGGGAGAATAATCAGTTATCACGTTTTTAGAAGAGCTTTTTCTTAAAATAAAATCATCCATCAAAACCCTGCTTTCCACGAGATCAAGGGTTACTGTTGATTGATCCGGCAACGGAAAAGTCATTTGGATGAGTGCTGAATTGTTGGAGCGCAGTGCATTCATTTGCTCCAAATCAAGATCGAGAATGACTCCTTCCAAGAGTTCTTCACTAGTGATTGCTGAGGCTCTGAGGTTGTATTCCGCAGCTTTGACCAGGTTATATTCTGAGGCAGCTGTCCTGGTCTTCGCCTTTTGGACTTTTTCGTAAACGATTCCCTGGGCATTAATAAATGTTGGAATTAGAAAGAGAATGAGTAGTTTTAAACTTTTCATTTGTGATAGTTTTCTGGTGAAAAAATTAATTATTGCAAAAGACGGGAATGGATAATATCTAAATAGAAATTATCAAAATCCTTTCTTTTAACTAAGTTTTAAAGCAGCCAGATTTTGGAACTAAGTTTTTGTAATGCAACTTTGAAATGGGAAAAAATATTCTTAATTATTATAGAATATTGCAACTGTAATTTATCTTGGGTTTTTAAATATAAATAAAA
>JANQFJ010000009.1 GCA_028277915.1 Saprospiraceae bacterium | reverse complement strand
CTTTGATGAATCAGGGCAAATACAAAGTAGCTCAAAATTGGTTTCAAATTTATGCCCAGACTGAACCTTTTATCGGAAATCATTTTGCTGAAAAATGTGATTTTGCTTTGTCATTACAGGGGGTGCCAGCTTTATACCGAGTTAAAAAAGAATATATGAATAAAGCTGCATCTGATTTTGGGCCAGCTTTTTATGGTGACAACGTTGTATATGCTTCCGCCAGAACAGATTTGAAAAGAAATGACAACAAAGAAAGTTCAAACTGGACAGGTGATGCAAAAAATCAACTGTTTGTTACTTCATTGGACGAAAATGGATATTTGAGGAAACCAGTTTTTTTGCGTAATGATTATAAAAATGAATACAATGACGGCCCTGTTTCTTATTCAGGTGACGGGAGATGGGTAGCTTATACAAAAAACAATTTTGTAAATGGAACACGCCAAATTCCATCAAGTGGAATGGAATTAAGCATTTATATAGCTGAAGTGGTTGCAGGTGGAGATTGGAGGGATCCGAAACCATTTCCCTATAACGGCAGTGGATTCTCTTCAGGCTATACTTTTTTGAATGAAGATGGTACAAAAATATATTTTTCATCGGATCGCCCAAATGGATATGGAGGTTATGATTTGTATGTTTCTATAAAAACTGGAAATACCTGGTCAACTCCAAAAAATTTAGGACCATCGATAAATTCTCCTGGCAACGAAATAGCCCCTTTTATTGAAAGTGGTAATTTGTACTTTTCTTCTGACTGGCATCCGGGACTTGGAGGTTTTGACATTTTCAAAGCAACTCAAAGCAACGGAGTGTGGAGTAATATCAACCACCTTGGAAATGCTGTAAATTCATCTTATGACGATTATGGATTAGTGTATGATAGCCACGGCAATTTAGGGTATTTTACATCCAACAGACTTGGTGGCAAAGGAAATGAAGATATTTATCAGTTTTCACAATTAGCCGATAGGGTAGTGATTACGGTCAGAAATGCTGCGAATAACAGACCTATTCCGAATGCAACAATCGATTTTTCAGCATGTGGAGAAGCAGTTTTTAATACTGATGAAAAAGGACTGTATAGCTTTCAAGCACTTCCAGGATTAGATTGTGAAACAGTAGTCAGAAAAAATGGTTTTAACAGTTATACATTTACCTTGACTTCTGATGGTCGGAAACGGTCCCAGAATATAGATGTAGTTTTAACCCGTGAAGCGGATAAATACATCGGAAAAATTGTAAATGCATACGATAATAGCTCTGTTGGAGAGGTTTACATAAGAGCAACCAACAGGGAAACTGGTGAAAGAATTGAAACGAAATCTGATGAATTTGGTACTTACAAATTAGCGCTGTTACCAAACCAGACATACTTCATTCGCTTTTCAAAAGTTGGTTTTACCGATACTCAAAATATGGTTTCGACAGCGAATGACGGTACCGACAAGACTATTCTTGGAGTAATATCTTTCATGCCTAGCAGTACCCAACTTGGTAGTGTAAACGTAACAGTCCCAACCCTTAAAACAGAAATTGAAAACCCTCTTTCCACAGAAAACTTTGAAGAAGATTCAAATCAAGAAGGTTTCGCTGTTCAAATTGCTGCTTCCTTTGGTGACAAACCAATCAATGTAAATCTTTACAAAGAGATCGAAAGTTTGGGCAATTTGTACAGTCGACCAGAAAATGGTTACAAGAAAGTGCGGGTTGGAATTTTTGAAAACCGAGAGGAAGCTGAGGAAGCTAGAAAAAAGGTAGTAGCCAAAGGTTTTTCAAAGGCTTTTGTAGTAAAAGAGACTATGGAAGATACAGAAGGCGTGGAAGTTTACAGCATTTTTGAAGGAGACGAAAATACTTCGACGCCAGATCCAGGCGTTGAAGATAGAGAAGTGACAGAGGAGAAATCGGAACCTGAGTCTTCTTCTGATGGTGTAGAATACATGGTTCGATTAGCCGCCTACAAAAACTTAAGTTTTTTTGATGCTTCGTTGGTTAGTGATTTAGGTGTGATTGAGCAACGGCAAAGTGGTGAATTTACCATCATGTTTTTGACCGGATTTAATTCATTGCAAACTGCCAAAAAAGCAAAAGAAGAAGCCTTTAATTCCGGATTTCACGGCGCTTATGTAGTGTCAAATATAAATGGAAAAATAAAAAAAGTGAATCTCTAAACAAGCATAAATTCCCAATGACCGCCCGCTGGTTTGCAACTCGTAAATCAGCGGGTTTTTACTTCCACTTTGTAGCATTTTTTCGTTTGTTTCGTAATCTTAAATCGCTCATCAATTCTAAAACCAACGATCCAGCAAATCTTTGAGTCACTTTCCATAATCCATATTTTCTCTTTTTCAGGGATTGATAATTTTTGATGAGTAAAAAAATCCTGAAGCTTTTGTTTTTTCCCCTTCATGCCAAGTGGGTGAAAAATATCTCCTGGTTCCCATCTTCTTAATTTTAAAGGAAAAACCAATTTATCGTAATCGAAAAACGCTACATTTTTACTTTCTGTAAAAGTTGAAGGAATGTCGCTTAATACATTGAAATTAAAAGATTTATGTTGTGTATAAAATAGAGATTCATCCTTTTCAATATAGTAATCAATTGCTAGTTCAGTTTCAATTTTATTGATAACTAAAACGGAACGATCAACCGTTGCACGATGACTTTCAGAAAAATAAATCGAGCCACTCTGTGGATGATGATCAAATAAAATTTGCTTGCATTGGTCACTATTAAATCCAAACGGTTTAAGAAATTCAAACAAAACAGTGGCTTTTCCTTCCTCAGGTAACTCATTAAAATTTATATAAATCAAATCCTCTCTAACTTCAATCGCTTTTTCCCGAAGTTGATCCAAAGCCCAATCGAAAACAGCTTCTGTTTCATTAATTCGTCCGATAGTTTCGATGGCTGATTTTTCAAACGAAGGATTGATCGATTGTAAAACCGGGATAACTTGCTGTCTGATTCTATTCCGCATATATTTATCCGATGTATTTGAATTATCTTCTCGGTAAACAATTTTTTCGATTTTAGCGAATTGTTCGATTTCTTTTCGAGTAGTAAAAAGCAGCGGTCGAATGATATTCCTTTGTTTTGATCTAATCCCATGGAGACCACGGATACCACATCCTTTTGTGAAATTGTATAAAACCGTTTCAATACTGTCATTTTGGTGATGGGCCGTTGCAATAAATTGGTAATTGTGACTTTTTGAAATTTTTTCAAACCATTCGTAACGCAGTTTTCTGGATACTACCTGTATGGATTTTTTTTGCTCACCAGCTATTTTTTCAGTTTCAAATTTTGTGGAATGAAAAGGAACGTTGTACTGTTTTGCAAGTTGTTTAACAAAGGATTCATCATCGTTAGATGCTTTTCCTCTAAGTTTAAAATTGCAATGCGCAATTCCAAAATTTAGCCCAACTGCATCAAAAAGATAGCTCATCACCACCGAATCCATACCTCCACTTACAGCAAGAAGTACTTTATCATTAACTTCAAACAGCTTTTCTTTTGCAATAAATTTTTTAAAATTGCGAAGCATATTGGTAATATAACTTAATTTTCAAAACCAGTGATTCATTTTAAAAGCTACAAAATATTGTTCTCAAAACGAATTGGCTAAATTTTAGAGATATAGAAATTAGTACGATAAAATAAAATTAAAATTTTAAAATAAATCATACACTCATTACTATAAAAACAATCGCCTTTTTATGAAAAATCTAACTTGGATATTATTTGCTGTTATTTTTCTTGCTTCTTGTGCCAACGAAACTTCCAATAATTCGGAAGTCCAAAAAGAAATAAATGATACAACTTCTACTTCAGAACCTAAGCATTATAAAGCAAGTGCTGATGCACCTTTGGTTGGGCTTTGGGAAGTACAATTTGCTTTGGGTAGTGGAAATGTAGATAAAGATGCTCTTGCGAATGAATACGTTGGTCGATGGCTAAATCTCAAGCCAGACAATACTTTTGAAAGTGGAAAATGGCAGGAAAGTAGCAATACAGGGAACTGGAGTTATGATGCAGAAACCAAAATCGTAACCATTCATTACGACAAACCTGAAACAATTGGATTTGAGTGGCGAATTCAGGGAAAAGGAGATCGTATGGTTTGGCTGGGAAATACTCCAAACAATAAAAAGGGAACACAATTGAGCCTGAATAGAGCAACTGCATTGCCACAAAAGCAATAAGATATTACCTTTTTCCTCGCTTTTTTAGATTTTGAACATATCGACGAGAGTTGGCATTATGGCCTGACAAAGTCTTAGCAAAAGAATGTAGCCCCGAGCCGTCTCCTTTGGCGCAATAGTAGAGGTATTCATGTTTTTCTGCATTCAGCACACCATCAATACTACTAATCGACGCCATACTGATCGGGCCTGGTGGCAAGCCTTTGTACATGTAAGTGTTGTATGGAGAATCGAATTGGGTATGACGGTTTAAAACTCTCTTTGCTCCAAAATCGCGTGTCGCAAAGACAACGGTTGGATCAGCTTGGAGGGGCATTCCTATCCTCAGACGATTAATGTGAACACCGGCCATTCTTTCTTTTTCAGCGTTTTGATTGGTCTCTTTTTCAATGATGGATGCAAGGGTATAAACCTCTTCTTTGGTGAGATTTAAATTTTTTGACTTTTTTAGTCGATTGTCTTTTTTCCAAAATTTTTCATTTTCTAAAAGCATTTTATCAAAAAACTCAGTGGCGTTAGTGTTCCAGTAAAAATCATACGTATTTGGGATAAAAACACTCATGGTCGTTTCGGGAGTCAGGTTATATTGATCGAGGTAACTTTTGTTCTGGAGAACGTTTATTATTTCAAGTGAATCCTCTTCGATAACCTTAGAAACTTTTCCAGCGACATCTTCCAGCATTCTTTCATTATTTAAAATGACTTTTACCGTAGCTTGTTTTCCATTTCGTAAATGACTGATTAGTTTTCGGTTACTCCAACCGGGCTGGATTTTGAATCGTCCCGATCTTACCTCAGGTTTGATATATTTCATCCTTTCGGCTACCCAGGTAAATGAAGCTTCGTCAATTATGAATTGCTCCTTTTTCAGAATTTCCAGTAATTCTACAAAGGAAGATCCAGTAGGAATATGGAGGAATTCGTTTTTCAGTTCGGAGGATACATTCGGAGCAAAAATTTGCTGGTATTTATCATAGCCAAAGTATCCGGCAATAACAAAAACAATCAATAGGGCAAATATTACCTTTTTAAGCATATTTCAATTATGTATTTCAAGTTGCGGACAACTTTCAATCCAACTGAAATCATCCAATTTTACATCAAAATCGAAGATTTTTCACAAAATTCTCCGTTTCAATTGGACTATCCGCAACTTGGGGTATGTAAATGAAAAACCGATCAAGTTAGTATTGTTCCTTTTCGTTGGGGAAATCTCTACTTTTTACATCAGTTATATACTGTTCTACAGCTGCTTTTATTGCGTCGAATAACTCTAAATATCTCCTTAAAAACCTTGGTTGGAAATCTTTTGTGATTCCAAGCAGATCGTGTGTAACTAAAACCTGACCATCAGTATGTGGTCCTGCTCCGATCCCTATTGTAGGAATGGTTATGTTTTCAGATACTTGTTTGGCAAGTATGGCGGGGATTTTTTCGAGAACGATTGCAAAACAGCCCATTTCTTCCAATGCCTTTGAATCTTCGATTAGTTTTTTTGCTTCGGCCTCTTCCTTTGCGCGTACCGTATAGGTTCCGAATTTGTATATGGATTGTGGCGTAAGTCCCAAATGCCCCATTACGGGAACTCCGGCTGACAAAATCCGCCGTACGGATTCTTCAATTTCGACACCTCCTTCCAACTTCACAGCATGAGCTCCTGATTCTTTCATTATTTTGATTGTGGAAGAAAGTGCTTTTGTTGAATTTCCCTGATATGATCCAAAAGGCAAGTCAACTACAATTAAGGCCCGTTGTACGGCTCTTACAACTGATTGAGCATGATAAATCATTTGGTCTAGTGTGATAGGTAAGGTCGTTTCATGGCCTGCCATTACGTTTGATGCTGAATCTCCAACTAATAAAATGTCAATGCCTGCGGCATCTAAAATCCTGGCCATTGAGTAATCATACGCGGTAAGCATTGAAATCTTTTCTCCCTTTGATTTCATTGCCTGAATAATGTGTGTAGTAACTTTTTTTACCTCTTTATTAACTGACATGTTGAAAGTTTATAAAATTGACAAAACCATTTTAAAATCAGAAAATAGCACTTTCGATGAGGGTGCAAGATATTAAATAAAGTTGAATTAGAATTACGGAATCGGATCACTTTGTACACAACACAATTGATCTGTTTAGCGTCATTTAAACGTCATATCATATTTTTGAAGTTTTAAAATTATTATTAAAAGATATACCTTTGCTGCATGAAGAATATTAGCGCCATTTATTTGTTTTTTGGAATTGTTTTTTTAGGGATTTCTTGTTCGAATGAAATAGATCTTACTGCTGAGTGGGAGGATATCCCCATTGTTTACGGTTTGCTTTCCCGACAGGATACGGCACATTATATCAAAATTCAAAAAGCATTTTTAGATAAAAGTAAAAGCGCTCTTGAAATCGCTCAAAATCCGGATTCGCTTTATTATGATAATTTGGATGTTCAAGTTGAACATTTGAGAACAGGGAAGATTTACAACTTAACCCGAGTTGACGGCAATCTGGAAGGCTATGTTAAAGATGAAGGTATATTCGCTGATTCACCAAATTACCTTTATAAATTCAAATTCGACAATGGTGAAGAACTGGCGGAAGGCAATGCTTATGAGTTGAAAATAAACAGGGGTGATTCCAAACCTGAAATAGTAGCAGAAGAAGTGATTGTTAGTGATATTAAGTTTATCTCGCCTTTTGAAGGAACAGCCCTAAAAATTC
>JANQFJ010000336.1 GCA_028277915.1 Saprospiraceae bacterium | reverse complement strand
TATCGTGATCATAAAGTAAATCACTAATATGGCTGGTAACATTAATACCCATTAACAGTTTTTTATCTTCGACCGGCTCAAAATAAAACGGTACTCAAAGTTAATATAAATTCTACTAATATGAAAGGATATTCTCTTTTGACGAAAGGTAAACTGAAAAGTTTCAAAACCTAATTAAAACCTCAATTCCAATAAAATATTGTCTTTCCAAATGCCATTTAGTTGCCCGATCTTTTCACGAATACCAACCCGACGAAAGCCATTTTGCAAATGTAATTTTAAACTGACTTCATTTTCTGAAAAAATGTTGGACTGCAATGTCCAGATTTCTTCTTTTTTGGCCTGTTCAATTAAATGTTTCATCAATTGATTTCCGATTCCCGAGCCACGAAATGCTTTGCCAACATAAATACTTACTTCCGCCACACCTCTATAAACCAATCTTTTTGAAACGGAAGACAGCGCCACCCAACCTGCTATTTCTCCATCCAAAACAGCTACGAAACGGCAAAACTCCAGGTTTTTCTCATCCCAGGTTTTCCAATCGGGAACAGTTGTCTCAAAAGTGGCCAACTGAGTGTCAATGCCTTCCTGGTAGATTCGTTTTACCGCTTCGTAATCTGCTTTTTGCAAAGAGCGAATATTCATTTAACAACAGGTCTTTACAACTTGCTTCAAACCTATGATATTTTCCAGATTCCTTGGCTTGCAGGCAGTAGGTTCAACGTACATTTTTAAAACTACTTTTGAATCCTGGATATCTGCCCTTTCAACGCTATAATTAGAAGTTCGCAAATCTCCCCGTCCATATTCAAAAAAGATTTCAGTATCCTGGCGAAGCGGTTTTACATCATCTACCAGTTTCATTATTTTAAAAGCTTTTTGCGTCTCCATATGCCGGTCTTTTTTTTCTTTTTCGCTAACCCACAACTGAACCACAGTTTGGTGTTCTTCACGGGCAAAACCACCGCAGTCTACAGACTCGTAATATAGATTTTTTACTTCTGTAATGTGATAAGATGCCGGAACAAATTGGTTTTCTTCATATTCAAAAATTAATTCCTTTCCTCGATTTGAATCTAATAAATCCATGAATTCTTTTGTCAACATACTAATAAAAATTTTAATTTAACAATATCATTTAATCGCAATATTACGATAAAGTAATGCAAAAAAAATCAACAACAATTATTGAACTCTTCAAAAAAGTTCTTCAAAACAACTTTCGCATTTTCCCAAATCTTCGGATTAATACAGTAGCAAACACTTGTTCCGGAAATTTCACCATGAATAATTCCAGCCTTTTTAAGTTCTTTCAAATGCTGGGAAATCGTCGATTGCGAAAGCGGTAATTCATCGACCAGGTCGCCACAAACACAAGCATTTTTTTCGATCAAATGCTCCAGGATTGCAATCCTTGCTGGATGAGACAGAGCCTTAGCAATTTGAGCGATATGGTTCTGCGATGAGGTAAATAATTCTTTTTTTGAAAATCCCATATCTAATGATTTAATCGTAAAAATACGATTAATATTTCAAACAAACAAATTCTTCAAAAAATTAGTGGAAAAAATTAATTAATCTGCCTGGGGAGCAAGCTTTACTTCGAGGCCGTCCAAGTCAATAGATAATTTGATTTGGCATCCTAATCTGCTGTTTTCTTCAACAAAGAATGCCTGATCCATCATATCTTCTTCGGCTTCAGTAGCTGGCTGTAAATTGTGCTTACTATTGACATAAACGTGGCAGGTTGAACAAAGGGCCATTCCCCCGCAAGTACCTTCCACAGGAAGTTCGCCAGCCTTGCAAAGATCCATCAAATTTAGATTCATATCTGTAGGAGCATCCAATATATGCTCCTTATCTTCTCTGTCAATTACTTTTACCTGTATCATTCAATGATTTTTTAAGAAAACATTTTTACTCTTCTGCAAATCCTTCAACTCCGGTGACGGTGGTATATTTGAAAGGAAGCTTTTTCTCCGGATTGATAATTTTAAAAGCAGATTGAACCATCAGCGCAGCTTCGTGGAATCCGCAAAGGATCAGATTCAGCTTTCCGGGATAAGTATTGATATCACCAATGGCAAAAACGCCAGGCACATTTGTACTGTAATCCAACGTGTTTACTTCAATTGCATTTTTATCAATATTCAACCCCCAATTGGCAACAGGCCCTAATTTTGGTGACAAACCAAACAATGGAATAAAATGATCTGTTTTCATTGTCAATTCCCCTTCTTTGCCATGTTTAACCACTACTTCATCCAACTTTCCATTTCCATTGAGACCAACAACCTGAGATTCAGTCAGTAACTTGACTTTCCCTTCAAGGTTGAGCATTTTGACTTTTTCGACAGAGTCCAAAGCTCCCCTAAACTGAGATCTGCGATGAACCAGAGTCAATTCTTCAGCAATATCTGCAAGGAATATCGTCCAGTCCAAAGCCGAATCTCCACCGCCGGCGATGATCACTTTTTTATTTCGATAATATTCAGGGTCTTTTATAATATATTCGACACCATTGTCCTCGAATTCACTAATATTGGAAATAGGCGGCTTGCGTGGTTCAAAACAACCTAAGCCTCCTGCAATCACCAAAACCGGAGCCTGAAGCTTCGTTCCACGATTGGTAGTCACAAGGAATGAATTATCCCTGGAGTGTTCAACTGTCTCAGCTCTTTCCCCTAGCGTGAAGCCGGGATTGAAAGGTTTGGCCTGCTCCATAAGATTTTTAACCAAATCTCCGGCAAGTATCTTCGGGTAGCCGGGAATATCATAAATTGGTTTCTTCGGATAAATCTCTGTAAGCTGCCCTCCGGGTTGTGGAAGGGAATCAATCAAATGGCAGTGCATTTTCAACAATCCTGCTTCAAAAACCGTGAAAAGTCCGACAGGCCCTGCACCAACAATTAGTATATCAGTTTTTATCATTTTTAAAACTTAATTCAAAAAAAATCGCAAAGATACTAACAATCCACCTTTTGGAAGGTTCAAAATTTTATTTTCCTCTGAAATTTGCAGCACGTCTTTCAACAAAAGCAGCTGCTCCTTCAGCAAAATCTTCAGTTCCGGTTAACTTTCCAAATTCATCCACTTCAAAATCAAACCCGTCAACATCTTTGTCGAAATAAGCGTTTACACACTCAATAATTTTTGAAATGGCGATTGGGGCTTTTGAAGCGATTTTTTTAATCAGTTCCACTGCTTTTCCAACTTCCTCGCCTTGCGGAACAACATAATTGACCAAACCCAGTCGATGTGCTTCCTCTGCACCAATCATATCACCGGTCATACACAACTCCATTGCTTTTCCTTTACCAATCAACTGAATCAAACGCTGCGTTCCACCATATCCCGGAATGATACCTAAATTCACCTCAGGTTGGCCAAAACGTGCCTTTTCGCCTGCAACCCGAATGTGACAAGCCATAGCCAACTCACAACCACCTCCAAGCGCAAATCCGTTTACGGCAGCGATCACAGGTTTAGGAAATCGCTCAATAAAATAAAAGACTTCCTGTCCAAATCTTGACAGTTCCTTACCTTTTTCCGTATCCATTTCTAAAAACTCTTTGATGTCAGCTCCTGCGATAAATGCTTTTTCTCCGGCTCCAGTTACAACTATCCCATGAGCATCATCTTGTTTTGGTGCGGTTTCAAAAAAGAAATGATGCAGTTCGGTCATGGTCCTGCTGTTCAGCGCATTCAGGGCTTTTTCTCTATTGATAGTCAGAAATAAAATATTGTCTCTGAAATCTACTTTGATATTTTCGTAAGTCATGAATTTTAAAAATTAATGGTAAAAAATAATACGGCGAAAATAAATATTAATTGGAACAGCCTATTCAAAATCTGATTTTTTTCTTTCAACAGAATAAATTGTAAGTCCAGGGATTGGTTTTGAATGATTTGGAAAAAGCAGGCTAACCAAATAACCAATTATCAAACATGAAATAAACCCCGTGGCTGTGAAAAGTAAAAAATGTACTGGCTGTTGACTCGCAACCCAAAATTGAATCGCACCGCTGGCAAAAAGTCCAACTAAAGCCCCAATACCATTCGCCCTGCTGCTGATAATTCCCAACAAAAACACTCCTCCAAGCCCTCCGGTTATTAATCCGATGATTTTTATAAACTCATCCCAAATGGATTTCACGTCCATTGTTGCAAATAGCAGCGCGAATGAAATTCCAACAACTCCGATAATCAAAGTGGAAAACCTTCCAACAAACAAGGCATTGCCTTTCCATTTAAAAAACTGATGAAAATCGACCGTATAAGCTGTCGCAGCTGAGTTCATGCTACTGCTCAAACTGGACATTGCTGCGGCAAATATACCTGCGATCAGCAAGCCGTTCACCCCGTCTGGTAATTGAGAAAAAATATACCATGGAAAAATGGCGTCGGTTGATTGCATTGCAGGAAGCAAATTAGCCGGTTGAGCTTTGTAGTATGCATACAATGCTGTTCCAACAAAGAAAAATATCCATCCGATTGATAAGCTGACCAGCGTTGATGTCCAAATACTTCTCTTTGCACCAGCTGTGTCTTTTGTGGTCAAATAACGCTGAACCATGGATTGGTCGGTGCTGTACACGATCAGTTGAGAGAAAAAGCCGCTTAAAACAACAACCCAAAAAGTGGGTTTTGTGAAATCCAATGCCATATTTAAAATTTCAAATTTTTCATTTTGTCTGCCCACATCAATGATTTCTTTCACACCACCTTCCAAGCTAAAACTTATCAAGAATAGGCACAAAATAATCCCTCCAATTAAAATGATGACTTGCAAAACATCGGTCCAGATCACCGCCTCAATCCCACCCATTATGGTATAGATCAGGCTGATCACTCCCATCAAAACAATACAAAAAATGATATCTATTCCAGTTGCTACATTGAGTGCAATAGCAGGCAAGTATAGCACAATTCCGATCCTTCCAAATTGAAAAATGATAAATGACAGACTTCCGATCAAACGAGTTGCGAGGTTAAAGCGTTTTTCCAAGTATTCGTACGCAGTGGTAATATTTAATTTTCGATAAAAAGGAATAAATAACCAACAGACAATAATCGGTATCAGAATCTGCGGCAATTTGGTCATAAAATATGCCCAGTCCGTAGCATAGGTTTTGGCTGGAACTGCCATAAAACTGATCGCACTCAAACCAGTTCCATAAAGGCTTAATCCAGCTGCCCACCATGGGATTTTTTTGCCTCCTTTGAAGTAATCATCGGAATCTTTTTGTTTTGTTGAAAAATAAATTCCAAGAAAAATTAGTAATACAAAGTAGCATACCAACACAAAAACATTAAGGAAGCCAAAACCTTGTTTTTCGTTTTCAAAAGAAAGCGAATAAATCCCAGGCTCAGATGAACCACGATCTTGAATTTCCGTTCCAAAAGCAAATATTCGTACCCCGTTTTTAAAAAAATGGTGTATCTGTACGTTTTCTGGAAATGAACCCACATTTTCCCAGTTATCCGTGATGGTATGGTACAGATAGCATTTTCGATTGGCCTGGTTAAAATATAAAATGTCCGTGGAACCGACTGGAAGCGCTGAATTAAGTATTGCTGTGTCGGATCTTCCGGCCTTGAAAGGAATGCCGTTTAATTTTTTCCAGGAATCCGTTTTGGCATTAAACTGATAGCTGTCATTCAAAAATTTACCGGAAATCGTTTCCCTTCCACCAAAAACGAACAAACAATTGTCAAGTCCATTGCTCTGGCTCGTAATGACGGGCAATATCCTCGACGGACCATCTAAGGCTGCAACTGCCTGCCATTTCAACCCTGAAGCAGCATGCGCCAAATCAATGGACAAAAAATCATTTTGCCCGTTAAATCCATGCCCCAAATATATTTCAGAACCTAAGTTGCTCCCGCCAATGCGCCATTTTGGTTTATTTAATGAAGGAAGGGTGTCGAATTCAATAGTTTGCAAAGCAGTGTTCCATTTCAAAATAAAAACTCTTGCTTTCTCCTCCAGTGGAGCATTAGCACCGACGCAAACTAATCCATATTTTGATTGAATTGAAGTAGTAAATTCAAAAGGGCCAAAAGGCAATAAAAAAGATGTATCCATCTTTTCATACCCTCCTTTTTCATTTTTTAAAATGACATAAACCGAATCATTCCGAAAAAGACCTTCCTGCGGGATCGAATCTTCGCTTGAGTGATTTCTACCTGCAACAAAAAAAGCCTCGT
>JANQFJ010000286.1 GCA_028277915.1 Saprospiraceae bacterium | reverse complement strand
TGGGTGGCGAATAAAGGAAAAGGAATAATGCGATGTTCAAAAAGAGTATCCTGATGAAAATAAATCTGGATTGTATCATGACAAAACTTTGAAGAGGTATTCACCAATTGATTACAACCAATTTTCCTGATTTTTGTGAAAATTTGGTTACATCGTAAATTCAAGGTTTTGAAGAAATGTTTTTATGACCATGGTCAATTTTGAAGATGATTTTTATCAATAAGGGCAGTTGAAAATTGTTAGGAGATTTTCACCAGGAATGTCAACTTATGATATTCCTGGTGTAATTATTTAAAATTAAAAGTGAGACGCAATGCTCCAGAATTAAATGGTTGGTTGATTTTGAACGATCAGCACTCTAATTTCCTCCAAAACAATGGGGTCTTCAATTGTTGAAGGTGCTTTGAATGCTTTGCCATCTGCGATGGCGCGCATTGTTTTACGCAGAATTTTTCCAGATCGAGTTTTAGGTAAACGCTTGGCGATCAATACCTTTTTAAAAGAAGCAACTGCGCCTAATTCATGGCGAACATTTTGAATAAGCTCCTGGATGAGTTCTTCTGTTTCAATATTTACTCCATCTTTTAAGACAACAAATCCAATTGGTATCTGGCCTTTCATCTCGTCAGCTACACCAATGACAGCGCATTCTGCTACTGAAGTATTTGACGCGATAATTTCTTCAATGGTCGCTGTGGACAAACGGTGACCGGCAACATTGATGATGTCATCCATGCGTCCTGTAATAAAAATATATCCATCTTCATCGATATAAGCGGAATCTTCAGCATTGTAAAATCCCGGGTACTTTTCAAAATAAGCTGCTTTAAAACGCTCCGTATTTCTCCAGAGGTTAGGCAAAGTACCTGGCGGCAATGGCAATTGGATACAAAGTTCACCTTCTTCGTTTGAGCCTAATTTATTTCCATCTTCATCAAGTATTACGATTTCATATCCGGGAACTGCCACAGCTGAAGAACCGGGCTTGACAGGGAGTAATTCGATGCCAGGCATGTTGGAAATCATAGGCCAACCGCTTTCGGTTTGCCACCAATGGTCAATAATCGGAATTTCTGTCAGATCTTCTAACCATTTGAGTGTACCGGTATCACAGCGTTCGCCTGCAAGAAATATGTATCGCAATGCATCCAGATTATATTTCTTTTTAAATATTCCTTCAGGATCTTCTTTTATAACAGCTCGAAAAGCTGTCGGGGCGGTGAAAAATACATTTACGTTGTATTCACTTAAGATTCGCCAAAAAGTTCCGGCGTCAGGAGTTCTGACAGGTTTCCCTTCAAATAAAATAGTTGTGCAACCATGGATCAAAGGTCCGTAAACGATATATGAATGACCAACAACCCATCCAACATCACTGGCTGCCCAGTAAACATCTCCGGGTTTAGCGCCATAAATATATTTCATACTGAATTCCATAGCGACGGCATGGCCTCCATTGTCACGCATTACTCCTTTTGGTTTGCCAGTGGTACCTGAAGTGTAAATGATATAAAGAATATCAGTTGCATCCACTTCGACATAGGTCGCAGGTTTTGATTGATTTCGCAATTCGTTCCAATCAATATCTCGTGGAGGCTGTAATGTTGCTTTTACAAAAGGTCGTTGAAAAATAACGACATGCTCCACTTTGTGAGTGGCTTCTTCCAAAGCATTGTCAACCAGCTGTTTATACGGAATTACTTTTTCAATTTCAAGACCGCCGGATGCGGTTAATAAGACTTTAGGTTCTGCATTATCAATTCTAACTGCCAATTCGTGGGCTGCAAAACCACCAAAGACCACAGAGTGTATGGCTCCAATGCGAGCACAAGCCAACATGGCAAAAATAGTTTGAGGGATCATGGGCATGTAGATCACTACGCAATCACCCTTTTTAACGCCCAGCTTCACCAACATGCCAGCGACTAATTCTACTTCATGAAGTAATTGAGCGTAAGTGAATTGATCTTTTTTTCCGGTGACCGGTGAATCGTAAATTAGCGCCAATTGCTCTCCACGACCTTTTTCAACATGTCGATCAAGCGCGAGATAGCAGGTGTTCAGCTTGCCGCCTTCATACCATCTGTCAAATCCTTCAGCATCTTTGGTCAGCATGCTTTCAGGAAACTTAAACCAGTCAATGCTTTTGGCCTGTTCTTGCCAAAAAGTCTGAGGGTTTTCAATGCTTTTAAGATGAAAATCTTTGTAATCTTTCATATCACAATTAAATGTTTTTGAATAAGCCAAAATTAGCTCTTCAAGCCCATACAAAATGTGATAAAAATCATAATTGCCAGACTATTTGGGTGGCATTTGTCAGCTTCTTATCCCTTTGCAAAGTGATGTTAAATTTGAAGAAGTCTACAAAATGACTATTAATGGTGATGCCCTCCAGGACCATGAACATGACCGTGACTGATCTCTTCCTGTGTTGCTTCACGGATGTTGCGAACTTGAATGGCAAAATTAAGTGTCATGCCAGCTAAAGGATGGTTGCCATCCAAAACTACAGTCTCATCTGATAGGTCAACAATGGTCATGACGAGTGGAGAGCCGTCGTTTGTTTTTACCTGTAATTCCATCCCTAATTCGAGATCAGGGAGATGTGCCAATTCCTTCCGTTCAACTTTATGTAAAAGGCTGTCGTTACGGTCGCCATAGGCATCGGCAGGGGCGATACTTATTGAAAAATCATCTCCTTCTGATTTGCCTTCAAGGGCATTTTCCATACCTGGAATAAGCATTCCAACTCCATGCAGGTAAGTCATTGGGTCGCGTCCGCTAGAGGTGTCAAGCACCTTACCTTCATCATTTTTGAGTGTATAATCTATAGAAACAACATGGTTTTTTTGAATAGTGAGCATAACTAATTGCTTGGGGAGAAATTTCTCCGGTTAATAATTGGCGTGAAGGTATGCTTTTTAATTGAGATGCCTTTAATCTTTAATTTATTTCCTATTTTAAAATTTGATTGTTGAAGTGGACAAAAAAATGAAAAAATGAACTTGAAAAGTATATTGTCTGAAAGTATAAAGATTCGGAATTTTATAATTGGAGGATTCCTTCTTGGTGTCATGTTCGCGCTTGTTGAATATCTTTTTCGGTTAAAAACTAACGATGATCCGCAATTGTTGATACCCTTAGTAATAAGGGCGGGATTGATTGGTGCTTTTGTAATGGCGTCGATTTTAGTTTTCGAAGTTATATTGAAAAATTGGTTTAGAAAAAGACCATTTTTCTACCTCGTTTTGGTGCGATCATTTTTTTACACTTTTATAATTACGCTGTGGCTAGGTGTATTCAATGGAGTTTGGTTTATGCTCAATGACGGTATGCCATTCAAAGAAGAAATCATAAATTACTTTGTAGATGACATGTATTTTATAAATGTGTCCTCTATCTTTTTGATTGCTGTTTTGGCAATAGGTATTCGTGAAATTAATAGCCTTCACGGTAAAGGGCAATTGTGGAATTTTATAATAGGAAAATATCACAAACCAAGAGAAGTGGAGCTCATTTTCTGCTTCATTGATCTAAAAGGATCAACTACTATTGCTGAAAAATTAGGTCATTTGCAATTTGCGAAGTTTTTGAAAGACTATTTTTCAGATATCACAGAAGCCATTCAAAATTCCAAAGCTCAAATCTATCAATACGTCGGTGATGAAATTATTTTGAAATGGTCTTACGAAATTGGGTTGGAAAATAACAACATGATAAATTGTTTTTTTCAGATGCAGGAAATTATCAATGGTCTGAAACAAAAATATTTGAAAAAATATGGCGTTTTTCCAGAATTTAAAGCAGGGATACACGGCGGGCAGGCGATCGTTACGTGGGTTGGCGAAATAAAAAAAGAAATTGTCTATGTTGGCGATGTACTCAACACGACAGCCAGAATTCAGGAGGATTGTAAAAGACTTGGCAAAGTTTTTTTGATATCAGGAGAGCTGTTGGATAAAGTCAAAGATCTGAAAAACACAAAGGCAGAATTTGTCGATGAGACCGTTTTACGAGGAAAAGAAGAACGCATCAAACTTTTCAGCTTGGAGCGGGCTTCATGAGGGTGAATTGAAATATATCCAATGATTATCTGTTTGTTTTGATCACTTTTTTAGAAATAAGCCCTTGCTCCCAAATCATTTTTAAAATATATAAACCGTCCGGAAAATTTTCCATATCAACTAGGATTCGGTTTGAAATTGTAGATTCTAAATAATTTCTTTCAAATACTTTTCGACCATTTACATCCACAAGAGACATTGATTGAAGACCTTCGAAATTATTAGCTGCTTCAAGATAGAGCAAATTATTGACGGGATTTGGAAAAAGTTTAAAGGATATTTCTTCAAAATCAAAAGTTGAAGTGGGTAATTCGATGACTTCCACCGTTGTGCAAGTCAGGCTGGTATCACAGTTGGCAAAAAGTGTGAGGCAGGCATTGTAGGAGCCAATGGCGGTATAACTATGCGTTGGATTTTCTTCATTGGAAGTATTGCCATCACCAAAATCCCAATGGTAATTACCGATACCATTGCTGGTATTGGTGAAGTCAAAAGTAGCAAGTGGTTCGTCAACGTTTGGCGTAACCGTAAAACCGGCTTCCGCCAATGGAATTTCGATACATTGGACATCGGTGTCACTATAAGCAAAAGAAGTTTCTGGGCCATGACTTGTGGCAACTCCTCCACTCATGGCAGAATAGTTTATGTCCTGTACATCCCAGTTTTCATGGACAAGGGATAATTCATCAGTGACATCAATGGTATTACAGCCACTTTCGTAGTTTTTATCGGTTTTAACGATCAGCGGAATAAATTCAAAGTTAATACTGAAATAATTTGAAAAATTTGATAGAACATATCCGCCATCCAATGCCTTGCGTAAACGCGTATAATGCGATCCTCCTTGATTGTATAAAACGGCTTTGTGAATATCGCCATTGGACTTAGTACTGTAAACCGCATTTTTGTTAGGGACAAATCCGCTGGTCCAGTTGGTGAAAGACATGGTTGGAACGCCAATTCCATAGCCACCATCGTCTTGCAAAACTAATGACGAGCCGCTTTCTGAATTATCATTTCCTACAATAGGTGTGTAGATATTTGTAAATATTGGTGTTCCGGTATTATCCGTTTTTATCAAAAAAACATCAGGAGGACTGGTATGGTCAATCTTTGCAATTGTCGTGCTTCCGGAGAGAAGGATGTCGCCATTTTCAGCTACTTTGATGTCGTAGCCATAAGTACGATGATTTGGAGCGCCATATCCTTTGAACATCGAGATATTGCCATCAGTATCCATCTTTAAAATATAACAATAAAAAGTACCACCGACCAAAAATCGTCCTGTACTGTAAATACTACCCGAAGCATCGGAGGTCATCGCATAACCACCTTCGATGGCTTGAAAATTTCCGATAGTTTTAGTCCAAAGTATTTCACCATTATTCCCATCAACTTTCATGAAATACACATCATTGTAGCTAAGTATGCCGCTATCATCGGTACCATAGCTGTTGGTACTTCCTGTGATAATAAAGTGGCCATCTGGTGTTTGCACGATAGCCCTTCCTATATCATCGCGGTTGCCACCATATCGTTGTTTCCAAACTGTAGTGCCGTTATCATTGATGCGCGCTACTACGATATTGTAGTTTTGAAAGGAACCTACATTGTTGACAAAAACTATATCCCCGTTATCTGCTTCGATTACACTGCTAAAAGTATTGTTGATTGTACTGCTGTTGCCATATTGTTTAGACCATTTCACAGTGCCATTACAACTCAATTTTGTCAATGCAACCTGGCTAAATCCACCATTATCTGCTATACCGACCATTGCATAACCACCATCAGATAGTGCTTTTATATCAAACACTTCACTGTCTTGTTCATCGTTTTGATAAACTTTATAAAAACTGACCTGGGCAAATGAGTGTTGGCCTATGAAAAAAAATAGACTGAATAGGACTAAAACTTGAAAGAATCTCATGATTTGTGCAGTTGTTGGTTTCTACCAAATATAACAAAAATCAGCGAAGGAATTAAAAGAATATAGCATCAGGAGGTTATATTTTTTATAAAACTAACGGTTCGATTAACTTCTTTGAATCCAACTTTTTTATGAAATTCAATACTGTTTTTGTTAATTAATTCAGCATCAGAAGCATATTGTTTGCACCCTTTTTGAATGCCCCATTGCTCGCCGATTTGAATAAGTTTGTTTCCAATTCCCAATCTTTGAAATGCAGGGTTGACGTAAATGCCTTCAATATAAGTGACAGGTGAGGAAGTAGCTCCTTCTACATATTCAGTACGAATCGAAAGCTGAATAAAGGCAACATATTTGTCGTGATCTTTGGCTAAAAAACAAATCTCTTTTTCTGATGAAAGTATTCTTTCGCAATTGGCAAATTCCTCTTTAAAAATGCAATCTGGCCACAATTGAAGCATGAGTTCGGTGAGCGCTTCAAGATTATGTTTCGATATTGTTTCAATTTTCATTAAAAGATCATTCTTCGATCTCATTGTAAATCAGCTTGCCATCGAAATTCAATCGTGCAATATGTCTCGTATGATTTTTTGGATCAAGAGGAGACCAATGTTTTACAAAATGCAAGGTGATTTCGTTGTTGAAGATTTGTGATTGAAGGGTTTCAAGGTTCAAGTCTCTCTCCAGGCCTCTGTTGATGTAATAGTAATTTTTGTCTCCTTTCAGGAAAATCACGATATCACTTTCACCGCCTCCTTCAAAAATTTCGGTAACCTGACCAGTTATCTTTTCGCAATTTTCAAAAGTTGCTTTCGGGATCGGAACGAAAGATAAAATCACAAGTAGAAAGAGACAGAAAGCAAGAGCACCTGAAAGTATCAGAATTGCTTTTTTTGTTTTTTTCATAGTAAAAATATGTTTTATTGATGTGAGTTTATGTCCAAATTCTGATCAATTTTGCTATAAAGATGATATTTTTTTTCATCACTTATTGGTTTTAAAAATAATACATTCAACCA
>JANQFJ010000253.1 GCA_028277915.1 Saprospiraceae bacterium | reverse complement strand
TTCTGCTACGTCGTTGTTTTGCTCAACACCTGTAAGCTGTGGAGTTAGTTCAGCTTTTTCAGTCGGAATTTCTTCTTTTAAATCGCTATCATTTGATTCACTTTTTAAATGATTTTCTGCTACCTCATCTGAAACTGCGGTTTTGATTGTGACATTATCGGTCTCAGTTGTTGTGGCCATTGACTCTACTTCATCGATTTCTTTTTCCGGTCTGTTTAAATTCCAATTAATAATGGTTGAATCAGTTATTTCAAAATGATAGATATCGTCGTTATTTCCTCCACGACTTGAAGAATATATCCCTTTTGTAAATGACTCATTTAAATGGAATGATATGTCATCATAAGAACTATTTATAGGTGCTCCTATGTTTTGAGGTTTTGTCCACAGACCATTATCATCTCCTTTCACAACAAATATGTCGAATCCTCCTAAGCCAGCATGTCCCTTTGAACAAAAAAACAATTTGCCATCAGCCCCAATAAATGGAAAAGCCTCATTGAAAGAAGTATTCACCATCGTTCCGAGGTTTATAGGTTTGCTCCAGCCTTTTTCAGTCTGTCTGGATTTGTAAATATCGGTTCCACCTTCTCCTCCAGGTTTGTCTGAAACAAAATAGAGCGTTTTTCCATCTGCTGAAAGCGTTGGATGCATGTAGTTGTGTTCTTTTTTGCAAAATGAAATCAATTTTGGTTTTTTCCATTTTTTGTCGTTTTTCGATTCAGAAAAATACAACTGCATTTTATAAGTTTCTTTTCTACCCGGGTGAGTTCCGGTTCGTGTAAACACAACAAAATTTTGGTCTCCGTTAAACGAAAGTGGTCCACAATGTTTATTAATTTCATTAAGTTTTTTTGAAAAAACATGTGGTTGCTGGTAATTGCCTGCGGTATCTGTTTCGCTGTAAAATATTCGCTGAAAATCCCTGCCAGTCCAACCTGCTTTCTTTTTCAGCGGATTGATCCCTGATTTTCTGTCAGAAGTAAATACAATCCCGTTTTTATAGAAAACCGGTCCTGAGTCATCTGATCTTGAGTTTTGAGAAAATGTATTTATTTCCAGGTTTTCGAATAATGGTTTGATGACTCCCACTTCATCACAGGCTTTTGCCATTTCGAGGGCACGTTCGTCTTTTGGATTTAGTTCG
This sequence comes from Saprospiraceae bacterium, assembly GCA_028277915.1. Classification (GTDB taxonomy): domain Bacteria; phylum Bacteroidota; class Bacteroidia; order Chitinophagales; family Saprospiraceae; genus JAHDHW01. The sequence continues at coordinate 11,359 of JANQFJ010000253.1, read as the reverse complement.
GCATATTTTAAAAACCAGCTTTTAGCTTCTGCATACTTTCCATTTCCCATTAAAGTCTCTCCATAATAGTACTTTGTGATAGGTCTTGCCCGTTCTTCTTGTACAATTTCACTATAAAGTTGTTCGGCATTACTTAATTTGTTGGTCATCTTATAGCAATAAGCCAGTTTGGTTTTTGCTGCCAAACTTTTTACTTCTTTTAGCCCTTGTTCATAAAAAGAAATTGCCTGAGAATAATCGTTTAGTTTATATAATTTATCAGCCTTTTTGATTTGGTTGTTTTGAGCAAAACCTGACCAACAAAAAAACATCATAATTATCAACGATAGAGCTTTAAAATAATTCATTTAAATGTTTTTTAATAAAATATCTTTGAGCGATTTTATATGAATGTTTTTTATGTTGCAAAAAATGTGCTATAATTAAAAAATTATGATAAATTTTGGGAGCCCATTTTACTTTGGCATTCTGTCTATTCAAATAGCTTTTTGGCAATTTTAAATACAATTGATTTTCAATAAATTTCACATTTAAAAACTTGATATTTGAATTGACAACGAATGCTCTTTTTTAATTATTCCTTAATTTTATTATCTCTCGTCATGAAAAATCAAATGATCCTTCTGTTTTTATTCCTTTTGTTTGCAATGTCTTTTTCACAAGCGCAGGTGACCGAAGACAATCGATCAATGAGCCTTGGAAATCATACTGCTTATATGATTGACATACCAAATACCAATGAAAAATTTGTGGAAAATATCTGGAAGAAATACCTCAGGAGCTTTGGCGGAAAATCCAAAAAAGTCAGAAGCTCGCAGGAAATTTATACCTCCAGTGCAAAAATCTCTTCCATTGGCAAAGGCAGCAAGGTTGATCTATATGCCACTTTTGAACAAACCGGTGATGATGTTGCTCTTTCAATGTGGGTAGACCTTGGCGAGGATTTTCTTTCAAAAAAGAACAATAACAGCCAAGTGCAGGGCGCAAAAGATTTTTTGGAAGACTTTGCAGGTGAAGTTAGAAGGGAAATAATTAGACTCCAGGTCAAAGAAGAAGACGAAAAACTGGAAAAGATGGAAGTCAATTTAAGAAGGCTGGAAAGAGATAGCACACGATTTGAGCGCGATATAGAATTGGCAGAAGCCAAAATCTTGAAAAACAAAGAAAAGCTCGAAGAAAATCGAATAGCAAGGGAAGAAATGATGCACAACATCGAAATTCAAAAAATCACTTTAGATAGCATCAAATCATTGCAGCATCAATAACTTGTTTCGAAAAATTTGGTTTCTTATTTTTCATTATCCCCTTTTTCTAATATTGGACAATTCTAATTTTTTGTTTGATAATTTGCAATTTTTTGTTTATATTATTGTTGCGATTTGATTATCTTGCATCAATATAGTGATACAATTATCGCTTTTCGTGAAAAGTAAAATTTGAAAAATAATTTATTTTAATATTTCATAAATTATTTTTTGATTTTTTTTTAACACTGAAAGAAAGTTTATTTTCAATCAATTTTAATTTTAATTTTCTTGTTTTCGTACTTCAAAGCAAAATTACATATTTAAAAAAATATAATTTAATTATTGCTTGAGAATTGAATCGTGGAATAACTGAAGCTTGGAGATGTGCAAAATATTCATATTTAAATTATTTTTATTTGTATTTGTCTTCAGTTCTTTTTTAAAGAAAAATTCAAAAATTATTAACTAACAACTTTTCCACATAAAGGATCAGGGTTACTAACAATAGATAGCATTACCTGAATTATTTGTGGCTTAAAAATGTTGGTTTTTATATTAGCTTTGTGCCACATAACTATGAATTGAGAACTGCTTGAGAAAAAGAAAAAGGTTCACTTAAAGAATTATTAACCACCATGGCAGATTCTACAAAGTCGATCAAGCAAATCGGTGCTTATCGCAACCAAAAGAAGGGAAACGATTTATCCAATTATGTTTTTGGGAAAGTGCAGCCACAAGCACTTCCTTTGGAAGAAGCTGTCTTGGGAGCCATCATGCTCGACAAAGATGCACTTCCTGTGGTACTTGATATTATCCGATCAGAGAGCTTCTACTCTGAAGGTCATCAACTTATCTATAAAGCCATGCTTCGGCTTTTTGAAAAAAGCCAACCAGTTGATTTACTTACCGTTACAGAAGAATTAAAAAAGTCAGGAGACCTTGAGACTGCCGGTGGTCCATATTATTTGGTTGAATTGACCAACCGTGTTGCTTCCGCTGCGAATATCGAATTTCACGCAAGAATTATTTCTCAAAAACACATTCAAAGGGAGCTAATTTCTGTTTCCACAAAAATAATTCGTGATGCTTATGAAGACACCACCGATGTATTTCAATTACTGGATGATGCAGAACAAGGCCTTTTTTCCATTACTCAGCAAAACTTGAGTCGTGGCTATGAAAGTATGGGTACCCTTGCCAGCCGGGCATTGAAAGCGCTTGAAGAACTGGCAGAAAAGGAAGATGGGTTAACCGGTATTCCAACTGGATTTACAGAATTAGACAGACTTACTTCCGGATGGCAACAATCAGATTTGATCATCGTCGCTGCAAGGCCTGGTATGGGTAAAACTTCATTTACACTAGCATTGGCCCGAAACGCTGCACTGGATTTTAATAAAGGAGTTGCATTGTTTTCACTGGAAATGTCAAACGTCCAATTGGTTCAACGACTCATTTCCATGGAAGCCGAAATCCAGGGTAGCAAGCTTAGAAGCGGTCAACTCGAAGAATATGAATGGCAACAATTGCATAGCGCCATTGAAAAAATGAGCGAAGCGCCTATTTTTATCGACGACACACCTGGTATCAATGTTTTTGAATTAAGAGCTAAATGCCGAAGATTAAAAATGCAACACGATATCCAACTGGTCATCATTGATTACCTTCAATTGATGACTGGTGGCCCTGAAAGCAAAAATGGAAATCGTGAGCAGGAAATCAGCCAAATATCAAGAGCTCTCAAAGGCCTTGCTAAAGAATTGAGCGTTCCAGTAATTGCCTTGTCTCAGCTAAGCCGTGCCGTTGAAACTCGTGGCGGAACAAAGCGTCCTCAATTGTCTGACCTTCGTGAATCTGGAGCGATCGAGCAGGATGCGGATATTGTTTCCTTTATTTACAGGCCTGAATATTACCAGATTTTGGAAGATGAAGAAGGACAAAGTTTAAAAGGTGTTTCTGAAATAATTGTTGCCAAGCATCGTAACGGAGCCTTGAAAACAGTAAAATTGAAATTCACTGATCAGTTTGCTAAATTTACTGATCTTGATGATCCTAATTTCAATGAATTGACAGGCGGTGAAGATTCCAGCCCGGATGGTAGTTCAAACATTATTACCAGATCTTCCCGAATGAACGATGATGATATCCCGTTTTAGTCATGGCTAAACGTCCACAAAAAAAAAATCAGAAAAAGGATACTCCGTCTGAAAATCCACCGATAATCAATTCTGATAAAAATTCAGAAGCAGATCAAGGCATGCGTCTCAACAAGTATATCGCTCATTGCGGTATCTGCTCCCGTCGCAAAGCTGCTGAATTCATTCAGGGTGGCCATGTTACTGTGAATGGAAAAGTAGTAAACGAGATCGGCCATCGTGTTTTTGATGGTGACAAAGTAACTTTTAAAGGAAAAACCGTTAGGCCTGAGACAAACAAAGTTTACATTCTACTCAACAAACCAAAAGATTTTGTAACTACTGTCAGTGATGAAAAAGGTCGCAAAACCGTTATGGACATTGTTGGTAAAAAAATCAAAGAAAGAATTTACCCGGTTGGTAGACTTGATCGGGCTACTTTGGGCCTTTTGCTTCTGACAAATGACGGCGACCTCGCTAAAAAATTATCGCATCCAAGCCACGGTGTCAGCAAAGTTTACCACGTCGTGCTAGACAGACCAGTCTCCGAAGAACATTTAAAATTGATTCGGAAAGGATTGATTCTGGAAGACGGCCCTACTCCTGTCGATGGTGTAAATTATATTAAAAACGCACCAAAAACTGATGTGGGAATTGAAATTCACATTGGAAGAAACCGAATCGTAAGGCGGATTTTCGAACACTTCGGTTACAAAGTGAAAAAGCTGGATCGAACTAACTACGCTGGCTTGACAAAGAAGGATTTGCCACGTGGCCGTTTCCGCCATCTTACTGAGAAAGAGGTTATTATGCTTAAACATTTTACTTAACCTCTCCTATCTGACCAATCCTCCTATTAGCCGAATCAGTTCGATTTCCGTATTTTTTAAATCAAAAACAGCAGTCAATTGGGTTTGAAATGCACGAATATAAGAAAGCTGCACATCGCGATATTCAAAAGAAGTAATCAGCCCATTTCTAAATCTTTCCTGGGATATTTCAATATTCTTTATGGCATTATCCACCCGATCCCGATTGATCGAAACGAGTTGCTTTTGATTATTGTACGTTTCCAGCGTATTCAACAACTTATTCGATAGACTTCTTTTCAAGTCTTCGATATTAATCTGAGCAATCATTTCTTCGATTTGAGCATTTTCAATAGCTCGTTTCCGATTTTTTCCATTATAAATATTGTAAGTCGCAGAGAGATTCAGGTAATAATTGAAATTGTTGCCCCAGGCAGCATCATATGGTTCCTTCGTATTTGGATTTTCGCCATTTAATTTAAAAACGTTTCCACTCAAGTTAGCACCTGTATTTATACTGATCCTCGGATATTTATCACTTTCAGCCATCTCTCTTTCCACGCCGGACAAACTCCTGGCGATGTATAGGTTTTGAAGATTATTATTATTTGAAAACATTCGCTCTTTTAAATCCTCGTAAACATAATCCGGAGCTTCATAACCTAAAGAATCTGTGAGGGTGTATTGCATTCCTAAATTATCTTCCCCCATAGCTTGGTTCAAATTTCGAAAAGCAGATTCAACCATATTTTGCTGAAGGATGATATTTGTAGAATCAGCAAAATACGCGTCCTGACTTTGAATGATCTCAAAAGAACCTGCCTGGCCAAATTCCTGCCTGGCTCTTTGATAATCTATCCGGTCTCTTGACAAATCCAGCACTTGTTCCAAAACTTCCAAAGCTTCTAATTGAATGACCACTGCAAAATAATTTAGCATAACGGCTCTTATTGTATTTTCTACAGCAATGGCAACATTTGTTTTGCTTTGGTTTTCCAATTCTTCAAATCGTTTTTTATTGATCTTTACTCGATAACCATCAAAAATGACATAGCTTATATCCAAATTCCCTGTAACACCTCCATTCAAATACGAACCATTGATGAAGGATACGGGATTGTTCTGATCGTTATACGAATTTTGGGAATTGATATTAAAATCAATCCTTGGATAGCGTCCAGCGGACTGCCAATTATTATTGTTTTGAGCAATATCGATATACCGTTCCGCTATTTGAATTTGATAATTATTTTGCAAACCTTTTTCAATGGCTTCGGAAAGACTTAGACTCGTCTGTGCCATTGAAAACTGAGAGATCAGAATCGAAAAAACGAAAACCAAACTATATTTCATTTTAAATTATTTTCAATACCTTTTAAAAAATTAACTTCCTCAAGTTGTGGATGGTCCAACTTGTATTAACTAATAAATGACACCACTTTGAATATGCCAAAAAGCAATCCTGCTCCAATCACTAAAGCATAAAACACAGCAAAAATCCATAAAGGATAATTAGTCCTTCTATTTTCATTTGCCGGTTCAACCAACTCAAGCGCAGGAACTTTCCCTTCCCAAAGACCAATTGAAAATACCTTGATCCGATTAGAAAGCATCAATAACGTGGGTAATAAAACCAAGATTATCACAGTGATTACCATCAATCCAAAAGCAACGGATATTGCCATCGGAATGAGAAACTGCGCCTGAAAACTTTTATTGAACATCAGAGGAGCTAATCCGGCCATCGTTGTAAGAGATGTCAGGACAATTGGGCGAAAACGACTTAATCCTGCATTAAAAATCGCATCCCTGACAGGCACATCATCTTTGATAAAATTATTGTAAGTCGTTATAAAAACCAGTGCGTCATTTACGAGTATTCCAATCAATGCAAATATCCCGAGATTCGAAAAAAGACTGATCGCATGCCCCATATACCAATGCCCCCAACCCACTCCTATCAAAGCAAATGGAATCAAAGCAAAAACGATAATCGTCTGACTGACAGATCGAAAAGTCAATGCTATGGTAAAAAACATAAAAAGCAAAACCACCGGAACAACCAATTGCATCGATTTTGCAGTTTTCGCATTTTCACGATTTTGTCCTTCATACAAGGCCTGCACAGCCGGATAATCTTGTAATATTTCCGGAACGATATCCTCCTGGATACTGGTGTTCATATCTGAAGATGAAACATCATCTTCTGCGATATCCGCCTCAACAGTGATTTCTTTTTTACCTTCAAGATGATTAATTGCAATCACTCCACGCTTAATTTCCAGGTTTGCGATCTCTGAAAGCGGAAACTCCCTTCCATCTGCAAATCGAATTCTCATATTCTCCAACTGACCAATGTTTGAGCGCTCCTCTTCTTTATAGCGAACCCAAACTCGAACTTCATCACGACCACGTTGCAGACGTTGAATTTCACTTCCAAAGAATCCTTGTCGGACCTGCGCAACTATTTCCTGTAGATTTAGGCCAAGATAATGGGCTTTTTCTTTTAAGGATAAATTGATCTCACGGAGCCCCTCCTGGTTATTGTCAACAACATCTTTAAGTTCTTCCAAATTCTCTAATTCTGCTTTTACCTTATCTGCTGCAAGAGCTAATTGTTCAAAATTATTGCTTACCAAAGAAAGAGATACCGGTTTTCCAAAAGGAGTTGATCCTCCGAAAGTAACTTGCTCTGCGCCATAAATTGTTCCTGCTTTTGATCGGATTGCATTTGATACTATTCTTGCGCGTAATGAGTCCCTAGCCTCGCTATCCAAAAGGGTGATGTTTAATCTTCCGTCATAAGTCGTTGGCCCAATTGCTTTTTCAACTTTTAAAATGGCTTGTTTTTCATTATTAAAATATTGCTCACTCAACTGATCATTCACCTCCCAGGCAGCCTTTTCGATGTGCGTCAACCAATCAAAAGTAATGTTTTCACGGGTTCCTGCCGGCATTTTAAGTGTTACAGTCAGATCATCACGTTCGATGTTTGGAAAGAAAGTTTGCTGAATAATCCCACCTTGAATAGCGCCAACGGTTATTATTAAAACTCCAACAATAATTGAGATCGTTGCCCATCCATTTCTCATTGCCAGCCTTAAGACCGGAGCGTATAGTTTATTCTTCATCCAAAGCATAAAATTATCCAACTGAGTAGTTACCCAACCTTTATCATTATCAGGACTTAAAGCTTTCGAATGAGCAACGTGTGCAGGCAAAATAAACGCTCCTTCAACCAATGAAAAAATTAATGAAAATATGACCACGACAGCCATTGTTGTAAAAAAATCACCTATTCTTCCATCTATAAAAAAGAATCCCATGAAGACGATTACAGTCGTCAAAATAGCGGAAAAAACCGCTGGCAAAACTTCCATTGTTCCATCAATGGCAGCTTTCATTCGCGGCACTCCCTTTTCGTATTTTTGGTAAATGCTCTCGCTGATCACAATTCCATCATCCACCAGAATCCCAATAACCAGGATCATCCCAAACAGCGATATGACATTGATCGTCGTATCCAAAATATAAGCACAGGCAAACATCCCGGCAAAGGAAATCGGTATCGCCAATGCTACCCAAAGTGCGAGCCTCCAATTGAGAAACATCGCCAACATCAGCGTAACAATCAGAAATCCCGCTATCCCATTATTTCTCAATAACTCAATCCGTTGGTTCAATACGATCGACTGATCCCGGATAATCGTTGCTTTTACAACCTCGTTTACTTCGTTGTAGTCCGAGATATAATTCCTCACCTTTTCAGTGATACCAAGAATATCTTCTTCGAGGGTGTTTTGGACTGTGACCACAACTGAGGGTTCTCCGTTTAAAAAACTTCGATTTGGGCTATCTTCCCATTTGTCATTAATATCAGCAATTTGATACAGGCGTATGACTCCTCCTGAAGGCGAATTTTTTACAACTATATTGCGAAGTTCATCTGCGTAGTATTTCTTATTTCGTGCCCTGACCAGCAATTCTTCCTTTTCTCCTTTTACAGTTCCTCCAGTAATTTCCAGATTGGCAACCTGAACCGCTCGGGTAGCTTGTGCAAATGTCAGTTGATAAGCCCGAAGATCCTGTTCACGAAAAGCTATTTCAATCTCCTCTTCCGGAAATCCGCTTAGCGCTACTTTTGAAATACCATCAATTGCTCTTAAGTCATCTTCTACCTTCCGACTGTAGGTTTTCAAAGTTTCCAGGTCCACATTTCCGCTAATAGAAAAACTGATGGCAAAGCCGAGGTTCTCCTGCTTGAAAATAGTCGGAGGCTCCATACTCGCAGGGAAAGAATTGATTTGATCTACAGCGTTTTTTACATCCTGTAAAATAACATCCGTGTTGTACCCTTTTAAAACCTCAACATTTACAGTACCGCTGTTTTCTCTCGAAACAGAAGTCACTCGTTCGATTCCGGTAATGCCTTTAAGGTTTTCCTCTATTTTTAAAACAATACCTTCTTCGATTTCTTCAGGTGATGCCCCGGGATATACGGTCTGAATGGTGATCATCCGGCTTTCCACTTCCGGAAAAAAAGTGGACTTCATATTAATCAACCCAAAAACACCTAGTATGAAAATTCCAACCATCAGCATATTTGCCGCAATCGGATATTTTATAAAATAGGATATTATATTTCTCATTTATTTTGATATTAAAGTAAAACCATCAATGAATCCGGTTTCAATGAGTTTTAAAATTCACTTTTGAGCGCTGGTAGTCGCTGCGTTGATAGGTTTGGAACTGTCTTTTTTAACTTCTACCTTCATGCCTTCATAAATACCGGGAAATACTTCTTTCAGCAATTGAGTTCCATCTTCAAGACCACTGACAATCACTGTCGTTTCAGTAGATTTGATCACATCTACATTTTGAATGGTAAGAAGAGAATCATTTTGAATTTTATAAACTTTTGACTGATCAACCAGTAAATCCCTTGGCAATTCAAATGCGTTTTCAATATTTTTCAACTTCACTCCCCCACGCAGATACATCCCTTCTTTAAGATTTTTTCCGGTGACTCCAATATAGACTACTACCGTTTGCGTGTTTGGATCAATTTGGTCACTGATTCTTTTTACCCTTCCAATCCAGGTACCCTCAATATCATCAGAACGCAAGGTCACCTGGCTTCCTATTTTCATATAATTAAGATTGGCAAGACGAACCGTGGCTTCAAGCTCATAATTATTCGTATTCATCAACTCACCTAGCTTTTGGCCAACTCTCACAAGAGAACCCGGATTGATTGAGGCTTCTGTAATCACTCCTGTAAAGGGTGCATAGATATTGTATTTGGAAAGCCTCGTTTCCGCACTTTTAATATTGTAATATTGACTATGAATATTCCGGGTTGCTATAAAAAATTTCTCTTTGTCGTTTAGTGGTTTGGGGAAAGCTTGGATCGGCTTTTCAATATCAAAGGCTTGGAGATAAGCCAACCAATGTTCAAAACTCTCCGGATAATCAATTTTGAGATCCGGCATCAGTTGAGTGATGGCATTCTGCAAGGTACTTTTTTGTGAAAGTATGTTGAGTCTGGCTTCTTCACTGTCAATCTGGAGCATTACGGAACCCTTTGCAAACCGGCTCCCTACTTTGAAAGTGTTTGAGGAGGACTCCAATATTCCGGAAACTTCAGCCAGAATATCAATTTTGTCAAAAGCCACCAATCTACCTTGGATATCAAGCGTCGAAGGAACTGCATCATTTTTTACCGATATCACCTCAACTCTTCGGATCTCGTTTCCCGAAAAACTTTTTTTCTTCGGAGGTGCCTTTTGGCTACTGAGGAAGTTGTAAGCAAAAGCGGCAATGAACAACGGGACCACGATACCTGCAATTACCGATATTTTTCGAATTTTATCACTCATCATGATTGTTTTTTAATTATTAAAGTTGCAAATACAACTACTTATTGAGGTTGTTATAAATCAATTCAAGTACCTTGTTGCAAATTTCAATTTCTTTAGGATCAATTCCATCTAATGCTTTTTGTTTCATTTGCAAAGCCATTGGCATGACCTTGGATTCCAGTTCTTTCCCTTTGTGGGTCAGGTAAATCTTCTTGTTTCGTTTATCATTTTCATCAGTAACTCTAACAACTAAATTTTCCCTTTCCAGAAAATGTATATTCCTTGCTACTGTTGCTTTATCCCTAAAAATTGAAACTGCAAGATCCTGTTGATTTCTACCATCTTCCAACCAAAGATGCAATAAAATAGGCCATTGATCTCCATTCAAATCTACTCCTTTGTCAGAAAAAATTTTTGTCAAATGTTTTGCCATCAGCCTTCCCGTTCGATTGGCATGAAATCCTACTTCTTTTTTATGAGCGTGTTTCTTATTTTCCATTTACAAATTAGTTGTTCTTGCAACTAACGCTATGGAGTCAAAATTGTTTTAGAAGCTGTCATTTTTTTAAAAATAAATTGGAAAGTGTCTGGAAAATTGAGAGAAATAAAGGAGCTCAGGCAAACTGTTTGAAGATTTTCTTATCAGCTACGAATGTACCAAAAGGAAGGATTGAAGCAACAAGTGCCCATGCGGTCAATTTTTGAGACCATTTAAATTCAGAACCAACTATCAACACCCAAGCACAATACGCTATAAAAAGAATGCCATGCGCCATTCCAACAATTGAGGTAAATTCGGGCATTTCATAAATATATTTTAACGGCATACAAATACCTAATAAAATAAGGTAGCTAACACCTTCTAAGAATCCTAAAAAACTTAAAATTTTCAAATTGTTCATTTCACCGGTTTTATATTAAAATTTAATGCGCAAAGAAAATTCTAATTATTCAATAAAGTTTTTCTCAATTGTTTTTTAATTGTCATATTTGAAAATGAAATATAGAACCAATTAAAAAATACGATCAAAGCCGCAAAAACATTAAGAATTATAGCTATCCATTGGAGTAGTTTTTGTACCATCACACATTATTTATCGCTATATTTGCGTTGATACCAAAAAAAGGAACACAATGAAGCATATACTAAACATCCTTTTGGTCGCTTTTACTGTATCTGTTTTACAAGCTGGAGAAGCTTCCAAAAATTACGAAGACTACACCTTTACCATTCACATTGGCGCATTTGTTAAAGCTAATATTTCTGATTTTAAAAACATTCAGCAATACGGTTATTTGTATTTGCT
>JANQFJ010000229.1 GCA_028277915.1 Saprospiraceae bacterium | reverse complement strand
AAAAGTGGGATTAAAAAACACCATTGACCAATATGAAATGGAATTGAAAATATTATCCTGAAAATCATGTCTTGCTGTCTCAATAATTTATATAACGATACTTTTGATCATAAAAAAGCTCAGGAAGAGCTGGAGAATTACCGGAAGATCGGGCCAAAAAAAAATTCTCTGCCATTGATTGAATTCCTCAAAAAATTAAACCTGGAGGATGCTTCCATTTTGGATATTGGCAGCGGAGTAGGGGCGATTATCTTTGAATTATTCGGGCAAAAGATTAGCAAAGCGGTATATAATGACTTTTCATCAGCCTATTCGGAAGCTTTTCTTGAGGAGGTGGTAAAAAGAGGATTGAAAGGCAATGTTGAATGCTTTGTAGGTGATTTTTTGTTAATCCATGAAAAGGTTGAAAAAAATGATTTGGTTTGTCTCGATAAAGTGATTTGTTGTTACGAGGATTACGAAAAGTTGGTTGCGATTTCAGTGCAAAAGGCAAAAAAGTGGTATGCTTTTTCAGTTCCACGTGATGTTTGGTGGGTGAAATTGGGTCATTATTTTGAACAAAAAATAAAATGGATCAAAGGCAATCCTTTTCAAACATATGTACATCCAGTTGATGAAATCAAAAGAATCATTTCAACAATGGGATTTAAGAAAATCTGCGATCAGACTAAAAGGGAATGGCAATATTTTGTGTTCGAAAGAATGAAATGAAATTTTAATTCTCGGTTTTCAAACTTTTTTTAAACTTGTGGGGAGTCAAATCAAAATGAGCTTTAAAGGCTCTGTTGAATGCAGTTTCGGATTGATATCCAATTTGTGATGCTACCTCAAGGCTGGTTTGGTTGCTATTTTGTAAAAGATTTTTAGCTAACATCATCCGCCATTTAAAAAGGTACTTCATTGGCGTTTCACCGACCATTTCACGAAATTTGGTTGCTAATAAGGTCCTTGAAATGCCTGCTTTCCTGGAGAGACTATTCAAAGACCAGTTCTCTTCCGGAGAATTGTGGATCGCATTCAAAACCTCTTGGATTTTTTGATCCTTTAAAGCAATGAGGAAGGAATTCCCTTTTGTATTACTTTCCAAAAAATGACGTATCGCTTTTATAAATAATACTTCGGCGAGTTTTGTAGAAACCGTAGATGACCCCAATTTGCCGGATTGTGTTTCCTGGATGATCATAGTGATGATGGTTTTCAAATCATTGCTATTGATCAACTCTGCGCTTTTCAAATGGATCATTTCAGGCAAACTCTGATAAAAAGGATGATCTAATGACTTGTCTAATTCATAATGCCCACAAATCAAAGTTGAATTGACTTCGTCTCCTTCAAAAACACTTTCTCCGTTGATGATTTTGTCAACAACTTGCTGCCCCGAATGACATTCTGTTTTCAGGTCATCCATTATTTGATGAGGCGTCCCGTGTGGAAACAAAACCATGTCGCCACTATAAAGTGTTATTGGCATAGGTTTTCCTTCCATTTTAAGCATACATCTTCCACGGACCAGCATATGAAATTGTGCAAAGTTGCTTTTTTGGGAGTCCATACCCCATGGAGAGCAAAAATGATGTTTAAAATAAACAACACTTTTTAGTCGTAGAGCATTTATCAAGTCACTTAAAATATCCATTGCTTATAATTTTTTGTAAAAATATGAAATTTCGTTCATTAGTTCATTGATTTGAACTAATTGTGTTTTATTATGAACGATATGTTGTTTATAGTACGAAAATGGTTCATAATTTTGCCTTTAACAGAAAAATATTTATTAATAAAAACTATTATCAACATGAAATCGCTTATTAAAATCAGTTTTCTTTTTTCTTTTTTAGCAATTGCATCAGGTTCTTTCGCTCAGGAATCAAAAGTATTTACTAATGCTGAAGGTATAGCCAATGGAGGCTATGATTTGGTCAGTTATTTTACTGCCTACACTGCTCAACGAGGAAGTAAGGCACATTCTACTGAGTATGAAGGAGTAACATATTATTTTTCGAGTGCAGATAATCTAAAAGCTTTTAATGAAAAACCAGAAAAGTACTTGCCACAATATGATGGGTATTGTGCTTTTGCAGTTGCAAAAATGAATAAAAAAGTACCTATTGACCCTGAAACCTTTAAGATCAATGATGGTAAATTGTATTTATTTTACAATGATTACTATGAAGGAGCACCATTGAACACCATTGTTCCCTGGGTTAATGATGAGGAAAATCTCACAAAAATGGCAGACGCAAATTGGACAAAAATTCAATAACCTGATATAGAACATTAAGTCGAACGACTTAATCATTTTACAAACACTCTTTCGAATTATTTTTCGAAAGAGTGTTTGCATTTTTGTAATATTGCTACAAAATCGACAAACTTCACCAAATAGAATTCATCAACTTTGACCTATAAAGAAATCATAAAATCCCTTCGTGCAAAAGACTATAAACCTGTCTATTTTTTGCATGGTGAAGAATCTTTTTATATTGATTCGATCTCGGATTTTATTGAAGAAAAGGTGCTTACCGAAGGGGAAAAATCTTTCAATCAAACCATTTTTTATGGAAAAGATACGGATTCAAAAACCTTAATCGATACAGCGAGTCGTTACCCGATGATGGCTTCCCATCAAGTTGTGATTTTAAAGGAAGCACAGGAGATGAAAAGCCTTCAGGGTTTACAGCCATATATCGAAAAAGCCGTTCCTACAACGATTTTGGTGGTTTGTCACAAACACAAAAAGCTGGATGCACGTACCAAATTTGCCAAAAGCCTGAAAGAACATGCGGTACTTTTTGAGTCTAAAAAATTGTACGACAACCAGGTTCCAGATTGGATAGCTGATTATTTGAAAAACAAAAAGCTGAAAATCAACCCAAATGCCTCACAGCTCATCGCTGAATATCTTGGAAGGGATCTTTCCAAGATTGCAAATGAATTGAACAAACTGGAGATTAATCTGCAGGAAGGAACGACCATTGACGAAAAACACGTTCAGGAAAACATTGGGATTAGCAAGGACTATAATGTTTTTGAATTGCAAAAAGCACTTGGTCAGCGTAGTATTTTGAAGGTAAATAGAATCATTCAGTACTTCGTAGCAAATCCAAAAAAGAATCCTTTGGTGATGGTAATCGGCACCTTATACAATTATTTCAGCAAGATTTATATGTTGCATTTTCTTAGAAACTTGCCTGATCGAGATTTGTCTAGCGCGCTTAAATTGAGGTCCGAATATTTTTTGAGGGAATACAAATTGACTGCGAGAAATTATAATTTGAAAAAAACGCAAAAAGTGATTGCTATCCTGAAAGAGTATGATTTGAAATCAAAAGGTGTTGAAAATGTGTCAACTTCGGAAGGAGAACTCATGAAGGAAATGGTGTATAAAATCATGCATTGAGTTTCATCGATTATTGTTATCCTAAACAGGCCAAACCTTTTGAACTTTCCACTCAAACCAATGAATAATTATCTTATATCTGAGATTTAGTAAATAGAAAATTCATTTTGTGCAACTGAATTTTTTGTCCTGCGTTATAATAATATACCTTCTTTACACATATCAATCAGACTATGAGCAGCCTATGGATTTTTCATTTGTAACACTAAACTATGTAAGGATGAATTTAAAAATAAAAGTCTGTGGTATGCGCGAAACCTATAATATTGCTGGCTTACGACAGCTTCCGGTCGATTTTATTGGTTTCAATTTTGATGAACAATCCGCTCGTTTTTTAGAAGCTAAGGACAAGGAGTTGTCGCATTTAAAAGAAACAATCCGAAGATTTGAAAACAAACACGAATTCATAAAAAAAATAGGTGTTTTTGTAGATGCGGAGATGGAGTTTGTACTTGAAAAAGTGAAAGAGTACAAGCTGGATTATGTTCAATTGCACGGTAATGAAAATGTGTTTTATTGTGAAAAATTGAAAAAGGAAGGATTAAAAATTATCAAATCTTTTTCAGTTGACAAAACTTTTTCATTTACCAATACGGAAGCTTTTCAGTACAATTGTGATTATTTTCTTTTTGATTTCAAAGAAGGTCAGCTCGACAGCAATGGCGCCAGCATTGATTATTCGATTTTAAACAATTACAAAGGAGAAACACTATTTTTCCTAGGTGGAAACATAAACCCCAAAATGGAAAAAATGATAAAGTCAATCAACCATCCCAAATTATATGGGCTGGACTTAAACAGTGGTCTTGAAATAGAACCAGCCTTTAAAGACATAGACCTCATCGCAACTTTTATCAATAATATTCAAAGCCAAATTACGATTTAGTATAAGTCATGAGTTAAAGGTTATATTATGAGAATTACAAACCATAAACTACAAACCAATTCCATAAAAACTTAATTTCAAAAAAATCAGTAGATAATGCAGCGTTTTGTCGCTTGAAAGGATTAATATAGTTGTAAGCGCTTTCGAAAACCTATTTAAAAATATACCTTTCAAAATAATTAAAGATAAAACATGAAAAAATTCGCATTATTAAGCTTGGTGTTTCTTACTTTTTTCTCCTGTAGAAAAGACGTTGATGAGCAATTATCCGAAACTACTTATTTCAATCCCCCTGTCATCGACCTGGGTGATTTTAATCCTGAAAATATTCCGGTAACCGCTTCACTTGCAGGGATCGTGATCGATGAAGCTGGGCAGCCTGTTGTTGGTGCTTCAGTAACTTTGAATAATCAAAACAGAACTACTGATGAAAGAGGATCTTTTGTCTATCAGCAAATGACAATGAATGCTGCGGGGACATTTGTTTTGGTTGAAGAAGATGGCTATTTCAATGGCTCTTACCGATTTTTTCCAAAAGAGGGTTCTCAAAACTATGCTACGATAAAATTACTGACAAAAACTTCGATCGGTTCATTTTCTTCTGACACTGGTGGGGAAGTAAGCAACAGCCAGGGGATCAAAATTAGTTTTCCGGCCAATAGTATCATTACTGCTACCGGTCAACTCTATGATGGAAATGTGAATGTAGCGGCACGTTGGATTGATCCAACAAGCAATGATCTGCCAGAGGTTATGCCTGGAAATCTTCAAGGTGTGAATCGCTTCAACGACGAAGTAGCGCTGGCAACCTACGGGATGATGGCTGTGGAATTGACCGATGCTTCCGGACAAAAGTTAAATGTTGGTAACGACCAAAAGGCAGAATTGACTTTTCCCGTTCCTGCAGAGCTTCAGGGAAATGCTCCCGATGAAATCCCGTTGTGGTATTTTAATGAAGAATACGGGCTTTGGCAGGAAGAAGGCACAGCAGTTTTGGAGGGTGATAAATACGTCGGTAAAGTCACTCACTTTTCATTCTGGAATTGTGATGCACCATTTCCATTAGTTCATGTAAGTGGTACGGTTGTTAATGAAAACGGAGTACCAGTCGCAAACGTATGGGTATGTGCCAGTTTTACATCCGGTAACGTTACTTATGTGGGATGTGGTATGACAGATAATAATGGTTATTTCGGTGGTAAAATGCCAGCCAATGAAGAATTAACCCTGACTCTCCAACAGTATGGTCAATGCTTACAAACTATAGTTGCCAGTATAGGGCCATTCGATGTTGATACTGATTTGGGTGAAATTGTAGTTACTTCTTCAAATTTGATTGAAATAACGGGAACAGTTGTAGATTGTTCTGGAAACCCTTTGACAAATGGTTGGGTAACCTTACAGTTAGGTAATCAGTCTACTTATTATTACCTTGAAAATGATAACACCATCTCCACTTCCATGTTTAATTGTGATAATGCAACTGAGTTAGAAGTCGTTGGTGTCAATTTGGATGATCTTGAAGAAAGCGATGTGTTGACCTATTCTGTAGCTCCCATAATTGACCTTGGCGAAATTGACGCATGCGGAAATGCATTGGATGAGTATTTTACATTTGTTGTAAATGGTGAAAGTAAGACATTTATCGAACCTTCAGCTGGTGATTCTACAGGCTCAACGCTTATATTTGTCTATGGTGGTGGGACTAACGAGCAGATTAGTTTTGGCATAAGTGAAAATACGGTTGGAGTTTATGATGGTTCATCTGTGGAATGGATGTATTCAGTTGTAGATTTTCCAACTCAGGGACTTTTGACATTGGAGTGCGGAATGATTGACTGCGGAATAACTGAAATTAACATCACAGCATATGGACTGGTTGGGGAAAAAATAATAGGAACATTCAACGGAACAGGAGAGTTTTGGAACAGCCAGCAACAATTGGTGACATTACCATACTCCGGTGAGTTTGAGGTTATAAGAGATTTTTAAAGAATTTAGGTTAGTATAAATTATAGCAGGCGTATGGAAACATGTGCCTGCATTGAGTTTTAACGATTGAGCATTTGAATTTCAAAAGATCGAAAAATTTGAGAAAATCAACTGAGCAGAATATTATTGATGGTTGCAAGAAACAGTACGCAGCCGCTCAAAAAGAGCTGGTTTTGAAATACTCAGGTTTGTTGATGACTGTTTGCAAGAGGTATAGCCGAGATGCGGAATCAGCTAAAGATATTTTACAAGAATCGTTGATTAAAATTTTGAAATCGATCGCCACTTATGAAGAAAGAGGCTCATTTGAAGCCTGGATGAAGCGGATTACTATAAATACTGCTTTAAAATATTTTGACAGAAGTAGTTTTAAAAATGAGGTTTTTGTACTGGAGGATGTAAATGATAAAGATGTGCTTCCGAATGTGTACTCGAAACTGGGAGCTGAAGAACTAATGGATTTGATTGAAAAGTTGCCGAATGGTTTTAGAGAAGTTTTCAACCTTTTTGCCATTGAAGGATATAGCCATAAGGAAATTGGAAAAATGCTGGGAATTACTGAAAGTACCTCACGATCACAATTAACCAGAGCTAGGAAATTATTAAAAAAACAATTAACAATTCGCGAAAAAATCAGGATCAGAATATGACTTTTTCAAAATTTGAGAAATACGCTGCCGGCAAAATTAACAATCATGCTTCTGAAGTTGACACTGAAGGGCTTTGGAATGATATTTTGCCACATGTCCAAAAGGATGACAGAAACAGGAAAGGTTTGGTTTGGATTTTCCTTATCGGACTAATTGCTTCAATGGCAGCTATTTATGCATTCCTGGACAAGAACTCTGACCCTGGAAACAATTACAATACGTTTTCTACAGCAAATGTCATTCAGAATGATGAAGACCTGAGAATATCAGGGTTAGCAGAAAAAGAATCTTTTCCAATTAGTGAGCAAAAACCAGCTACTCTTGAAGCGTCAAATAATCAAAATATTATAGCCAAATCCACTCAAAAAAATCAATTTTCAAAAACTAAAAAGGAAAAATATAAAGCTTCGGACGGAGAAATATTGATTGCTGCGAAATCATCAACCAACAAATATAGCCCAGAATCTAAATCAAATGATGCAAAGGTAGTGGTTGAAAAAACTGAAAATCACGAAGCTATTGATTTTGAGGAAAATGCTGTATTAAAAGCTAATATTTTGAAAAATGAAGAGGCCATTCCTACTGATGCTGAGCATGCAAAAATAGAGGTTGATGAAAGTAATTTACCAATTGCAGTAGAATCAACTGAAAACCCAGAAGTGAAAGAAGAAATGAATTCTAATACTGATGAAGAAAATTCAGAAGAAGATTTTCGAAGAAATAGCAACTTCAAATTAAAGTATGGGATTGGTATTTTTGGCGGTTTGAGTAGTTCATTTGCGTCATTGAAAAACAATGATGAACTGAATGTAAATTATCTACAAACCCGGGTAATGACTGAAGAACAGTTGGAAACTATTCAGATGGGAATAGATTTTATGGTTAAATCAGAAATAGGGGTTTATTTAAGAACGGGAGTTCAATACTCCAGAATTGCTCGAAAATTCAGTTTAAATGATGCAATAGAGACTATAGACAGCATTCATGGTATCCAGAGAATTTATATCAACAATAATACTAACGATACTATTTATGTTTACGGGCCGGTACCAGTTACGACTACTACATTTTACAACAAAACGACTTACAACTATTTTCATTTAATGGACATACCAGTGGTTTTGGGATACATGTATAACCATGAAAATTGGTCATTTGGAGCTGAAGCAGGAGCATTAATTAATATTTCGACCAAAAGAAAAGGAGATATCTTAGATTTGAATAATGAGTTTTATGACCTCAAAGATGATCAATTAAAATGGTATAAAGATAATATCGGAGTGAGTTTTACGGCATCGGTTACCGCAGCTTATCATTTAAATGACAATTTTCAGATTTATCTAGCGCCTACGGCTCGTTTGGAAAATGTTTTCAGTACTGATGATAACCCAGTTGCACAAAAACATGGTTCTCTTGGAGTGAATATTGGCGCAAGGTATTTTATTGGTTATTGATGAGATGGAGGTGGGAGAGAGACGGAGGGCAGTGGATCGGAGAAAGGTATGCGAATATGTAGATAAATTGATGTGCAGATGGCTCAATAGCTCAATTAAACACTATTTTTAACATCCTAACTTATAACCCAAAACCACTTAACATTTAACCACAAACTATCCCTACCATCCTTCAGCATGATCATCCCGACGCGGATCAGCGGCGCCTTCCAATTTTCCATCTGGAAGAACACGAATAGCCTCAACTCTTCCAATGAGATTACTGATTTTGACAGTATGTCCCATTGATTCAAGCATTTGGGTTTTTATTGAATCAAAGGTGTTTTCCTCAATTTGAATCACATCTGGAAGCCACTGGTGGTGGAATCTTTTGGCGCTCACTGCTTCTGAAGCTGTCATTCCAAATTCTGTTATATTAAGGAAAACCTGGAAAACAGAAGTGATAATAGTTGATCCGCCTGGAGATCCAACAACCAAAAACAATTCACCATCTCTTGTAACGATAGTTGGTGTCATCGAACTAAGCATTCTTTTACCAGGTTGAATCGAATTGGCTTCGGCCCCTATTAAACCATAAAGATTGGGTGTGCCTGGCTTTGCAGAAAAGTCATCCATTTCATTGTTGAGGAAAAATCCCGCTCCTTCAACAACAGTTTTCGAACCATAAGCGCCATTTATCGTTGTCGTGATGGAAACAGCATTGCCCTCATCATCAACGATGGAAAAATGGGTCGTTTCATTACTTTCCTGAAGCATAGTTATGGCGCCAGCTGCAACGGAATCGCTGGATGTTGCAAATTGTAAATCGAAGTCAAACATGCGTTCAGCTAAATAAGTTGAATCCTGCAATTCTTCAATAGGAACATTATAAAAATCACTATCTCCAAGGTATTTTGATCGATCCGCATAAACTCGTCTTTCTGTTTCTACCATGAGATGGATGGCCTCTTTGGATTGAAATCCCCAGTTTTCTAAAGGATAATTTTCAACCATTTCCAACATTTGTGCTAAGGCTATGCCTCCGCTTGAAGGAGGTGGCATGGTGATTAAATTATAGTCTTTATAATTAGTAGTGATAGGCTCTCTCCAGACAGAATTGTAATTTTTCAAATCTTCATGAGTAATAATTCCACCGCCTTTTTTCATCTCAGCAACGATGTGATCCGCAGTTTCACCTTCATAAAAACCAGCTTCTCCCTGATCGCGAATCCGCTTAAGTGTTTGTGCCAATTCAGGTTGAACAAGCAGGTCACCTTCTTTCCATTCATTTCCTTTCAAAAATGCAATCTCATGGGAATTATGTTTTTCAAATTTTTCACGGTATTCATTTAACCGTTCCGCTTGTTTTTTTGTAATTGCAAATCCATTCTCAGCCAACAAAATTGCAGTATTGATCAGCATGTCCATGTTTTTCAATTTGCTGTATTTGTTGAAGATCTTGAAAATTCCATCAACAGTTCCAGGAACTCCTACTGAGAGATGCCCAAAACGACTGAGGCTGTCAATTGCATTGCCAAGCGAATCTAGGTACATGTCACGATGAGCTTTTGCTGGGGCTTTTTCACGAAAATCGAGCGTTGAAAAGGAACCATCATTTGATCGGATCACCATAAATCCTCCTCCTCCTAGATTTCCAGCGTATGGATAAACCACTGCAAGTACAAATTGTACTGTAATTGCTGCATCAGCTGCATTACCCCCTTTTTTTATTATCTCAAGTCCTGCTTTTGAAGCTAAAGGATGAGCAGTGACTACCATTGCTTTATCGGCAATGACGCTTTTTTGAATAGAATATGGACTCTTTGTTTGTTTGCAGGATATTAAAAAAAAGGAGAAGGAAAGGAGTAGATAAATTGTTCGGTTTTTCATGTGTTCGATTTTAATTTTTTTAGAGGATCAGTATTCCTGAACGTCTGAGTGAGTCAAATATTCAATTAAAAATAAACTAAGAAAATTTTAATTTAAAATTAAAGTATTTTTTATGTGTTTGGTATAGTGTTTGTTAAAATCTATTACATATTGTTTTATAGACGATAAAACATTAGTAAAATAAAAATGAAATAAATCAAAGCTTTGGTATTCTAAAAAAGCTTACCCCCTTCCATCCAAATAATTCTCAATTTTCAAGGCAGGGGCAATTCAAATTGCAAGTGATTTCACTTAAATATATTCAACAATAACCACTCTTAGGTTTAGTTGGTAAGAATTGGTTATGTATTTTCATGGTTATGTTGTTGTGCCATCTCGAGAACGTTCGTGGTGGCACTTTTTTTATTGATAATTTTTTTCTGATTCCGCTGATCTGCCTCAATTTTTAGTCACAATATTTAAAATTAAGCCAAAGTTATAATCTTGGTTATATTTTTGATTTCAATGAATTGGTCAAATTTTCTAAAATAACAAATTTATAAAAATGAAAAATATCTTAATTACAGTTTTGATCTTCACATGCCATATTTGTGCTGCCCAGGTATATGTCAACAATATCGATGTCAACAAATTTGATTACCAGTACATAGAAATGTGGGAGCATTTCAACAAACAAAACGGCAAATTTCACGCTTTGATTGATTACGGTCAAAAAAACCAGGACAGGAATAATCTGAGTTTTAAGGTAAATGAGCGAAACGGCGACCCAAAAGAATTTAACAGTATAGTTGCAATTTTAAACTTTTTGCATCATAATGGTTGGGAATTGATTACGATCAAATCTACTGGAGGTATTGACTCCTTTATTATGAAACGTATTCAAAAAATGGCAAAAGGGGATAACAATGCTTCTGATACCGCCTCAAACAAATCTTCTGATTCAAAAAAGAAAGATCAAGAATAAAATCAAGAATCAGACATTTATAACACAAAAAACATAATTATTAATCCCAAAATATTGAAAATGGCAGGCTAGATGTAATTAAATTATCTTTTTCAGTATCTTCACTATTAACACAAAACCTCATATAATTTATATGAGGTTTTGTAGTTAAGGCCTATTTTTATTAACTTTACTAAGCTTACTCCTAGGCACACCTCCCAAAATCACCGTTTTAAAGTTCACATTTTATATTTGCCGACATCTTAATATCTGCGTTAAACATGCAGGTAATTGTTGGTATTTTTTTATTTAAAATCCCCCCGATTATGAACAAGCTTATTACACTATCTTTTTTATTTATTTTCACCCTTTTCACAAATGCTGCTATTGATGCAGCATGCCCAACAGGTGACATCACACTGTCTTCTCAGGCAGATGTGGATAATTTTGCTACGGACTATCCTGGTTGTACAACAATTCCTGCCGGTATAGAAATTACTGTTGAAGGAAATGGAATTACGAATGTCGAAGGACTGAAAGTATTGACAGCCATTGATGGCCAGCTTGAAATCCAAAACTGTCCTGACCTTGTGACTCTCAAGGGCTTGAGAAATATTACTACGGTTAATTCACCCGGAGAACTGGAAATATCGAATTGTGATGCCCTCACTACTCTTGAAGGACTTGAAAATCTTAGTTCATGTCATGATCTCGAAATTAAAAACAATGCAAATCTGACTGATATTAGTGCCTTGAGCGGACTGACTTCCTTGTCAGGCGAACTCAGACTAAAGAATAACGACAGCCTGACCAGCTTTAATGGCTTGCACAATCTTACTTCCATTGGTGGTAATTTTGACGTATTTGATAACACAGGATTGACGGACTGTACAGATCTTTGCCAGGTGATTAACAATGTCGGCATCGGCGGTACAATCAATGTCAACAACAATGGAGGTTATCCATGTGATAATTTTGCTGATTGGGAATTAGAATGCAATCTAATTCTTTTGCCAGTAGAGTTGACTTCATTCAGAGGATCGGTCATGGAACATTACAATATACTGGAATGGCAAACGGAATCTGAAGAGAATGCAATGGTCTTCCTCGTTGAACGTTCATTGGACGGAAATCGCAATTTTACAGAAATTGGTCGTGTGGAAGCTTATGGAAATTCATCAGTTTTGAGAAACTATGAACAGAAAGATGAAAATCCGGTATCACTGGCGTATTATCGATTGCGAATTGTTGATTTTGACGGTACATTTGAGTTTTCAGATGTTATTGTAGTGGAACGTTCCAAAACGGAAATAAACCAGGTTGAAGTATTCCCTGTGCCTGCTGAAGAGGAGGTTACTGTTTTGGTACACTCAAGATCCGAAGGCAGAGCCATCTTGATTTTGTCAGACTTTTTAGGTAGAAAAATCAAAGAGGAGAAAATTGAGCTCAAAGCTGGAATTAACCATTACACTTTGGATTGGCCGGAGCATGAAACTAACTTTTATTATCTGACCATCAATAATGGAAAGGAAAAGATTGCCAAGAAGATCTTAAGAGCAAGCAGAGATTAATTTTTTAATTAATTTTGATTTGAAATTAGGGGGAGTTCAATTTTGAGTTCCTCCTTTTTTAATGTCACAAGGTTTCCCATTTTTTATATATTATAATATTGTGAAATATTATTTTTAATCCATACCTTTATTAAAAGTTTTTCTCTTTTGAGAAATAAAGTAAAGGATAATAATCTTCGCAACATATAAACATATTTAATCCTTTTACAAATTAAAATCCCTCAAACATGAACAAAAGCATTACCCCTTTTTTGCTATTATTTTTCATTTTTTTTACTGGAAATTATTTACACGCAGCTTGCCCGACAAGTGATATAACACTTTCCTCGCAAACTGATGTGGATGATTTTGCGACAAATTATCCCGGCTGTACAACTATTCCTGCGGGAGTTGAAATCACAGTTAAAGGCTCTGGCATAACAAACCTGGAAGGTTTGAAAGAATTGACAGCCATTGACGGTCAGCTTGAAATCGAAGATTGTCCGGATTTAACCACTATTTTTGGTTTAAGGAACATTACAGTAGTCAATCCTGAAGGCGAAATCGAAATTGAGAACTGTGATGCCTTGACCAGTTTGCATGGCTTGCATAATCTCGAAACTTGTCATGATCTGGAAATCAAAAAAAATGCGGCCCTTTGGGATCTTTCATCACTTGAAAAGTTGACTGAAGTATCGGGAGAGCTTAAAATCAAAGACAATCCTTCACTCACCAGTCTGGATGGTTTACACAACATTACTTCCGTTGGTGGAGGCCCTGACAATGATTCACAACCAAATGGATTGTTTATTTATGACAATGACAATTTAACTGATTGCATTGGACTGTGTAACCTGTTGAATAATGGAGTTGTCAGTGGAGATGTCTTTGTCGAAAACAATGGTAGTTATCCTTGTAATGATATTAATAACTGGGAAATCGAATGCGAATTAATTGCCCTTCCGGTTGAGTTGGTTTCCTTTTGGGGAACGATCTTCGATCGTTATAATCTTTTGGAATGGCAAACGGAATCCGAAGAAAATGCCATGGTCTTTCTTCTTGAACGTTCACTGGATGGAAATCGCAACTTTACAGAAATTGGGCGTGTAGAAGCCGCTGGAAATTCATCTTATTTGAGAAGCTATGAGATGAAAGATGAAAACCCTGTTTCGTTGGCATATTACCGGTTGAGAATCGTTGATTTTGACGGCACGTTTGAATTTTCAGATGTCATTGTTATGGAACGCTCCAAAACTGACATCGACTTGGTGGAGGTTTATCCGGTTCCGGCAGAAGAAGAAGTTACCGTTTTGGTGCATGCTAAATCTACTGGAAAAGCGATCTTGACAATTTCTGATTTTCTTGGTAGAAAGATCAAACAGGAAAAAATTGAACTCAAAGCCGGAGTTAATCATTACGTTTTTGATTTTGGAGAGCACGAAACCAATTTTTACTACCTAACAATCTACAATGGAAAAGAAAAAATTGCTAAAAAGATTTTGAGAGCAAGCAAAGATTAATTTTTAATTAAATTTAATTTCATAAAACATGAGTCATCCCGAATTTTCAATAAACTGAAAATTCGGGATGACTCATGTAAATGTATTAAAGTTCTGAATGTCAGATGTTTGCATTCGTTTTTCTTGATAAAAAAGAATCGAAAAATCAAGACTGTTTTTCCTTTTGGACAATTTTAAGTTCGATTTTTCTGCGTAACCAAACTCGCTACGTTCAAACAAGGCTACTCTCACAAACATTTGCTCAAAATCTTCACTAATAATTGTTACCCAAAACTAAAAAAGGTCAATAAGTTTAGGATCAATGTGCTGATAATCAACCTTTTACAAGAATGTGTTGATAATTCCAAAACAACAATGTATTTGCAAAAAATTCGGGATGACTCATGATTTTTACTGTCTAAACTATGTTAGTATTTTATATATCTAACAATTCTATGGAATATGATTAAGAATTCTTATCTTTATATACAACCGTTTTCTATTGAGTACAACCGTACAAAGGATAAATAACTTCGCATCCTAAATATTTTAAATCCATTTTTAAATTAAAATCCCCTTACTATGAACAAAAGCATTACACTTTTACTCGCATTTATTTTACTTTTCTTTTTTAGTACTACTTCACTTTTTGCTGACACTTGCACCGCAATTTCCTCAGGAGATTGGGATGATGGATCAATATGGAGTTGTGGTCACAAACCAACTGGTGGTGATGACGTAATAATTCCCCCAGGGATTATAGTTACAGTAACAAGTTCTGACGACCTTTCTGGCTTGGCTCCTATATCCATGAGAATTGCGGATGGAGGATTCTTGGTATTTGAGCCTGCCTGTGACAATGGTACTTGTAAAATTGACTTTAAATTAGCAGATGGATCAGGAATCGATGTGGATGGAGCTAATGGTATTTCTGTTAATCCACCAAATTGGGCAGTTTGGGTAAAGTTATGGATAGGAAATGACCTTGTATTGCATGGTAGCAGCGGCAGCAATTCATTTCCTTTTGGTCCTGGTACTTTAGGATTGGGTTCATTGCCAGTTGAACTTGCTTCTTTCAGGGGCTCTGTTATGGATCGTTATAACATGCTTGAATGGCAAACGGAATCCGAAGAAAATGCCATGGTTTTTCTTATTGAACGTTCGCTGGATGGATACCGCGATTTCACGGAAATTGGTCGTATCGGTGCTTATGGAAATTCATCAATTTTGAGAAGTTATGAATTGAAAGATGAAAGCCCTGTATCGCTGGCATACTACCGATTGCGAATAGTTGATTTTGACGGGACATTTGAGTATTCAGATGTCATAGTTGTGGAACGCTCTAAAACTGACATTGACTTGGTGGAAGTTTATCCGGTACCGGCTGAAGAGGAAGTTACTGTTTTGGTGCACACAAAATCTGCTGGAAAAGCGATCTTGACAATATCTGATTTTCTTGGTAGAAAGATCAAACAGGAAAAAATTGAACTCAAAGCCGGAATCAATCATTACGTTTTTGATTTTGGAGAGCATGAAACCAATTTTTACTACCTAACTATCTACAATGGAAAAGAAAAAATTGCTAAAAAGATATTGAGAGCAAGCAGAGATTAACTTTGCTAAAGTTATGACTGAAAAAAAGGCAACTTTGATTAGTTTCAAGGTTGCCTTTTTTGTTTTAAAAATTATTGTGATTCCTTTTTCTTTTCTTTTCTCGACAATAATTTTTTGATTAAATCTTTAATGAATTTCCATAAATCCATAATGAACGGTTTTTAATTCTTAACGATCTTTTTGGTTTCAGATTGTTTTTCATCACCAATGCTTAGAAAATACATTCCAGAAGGTAGATCGCTAATATCAAGCCATTCGCTGTAAGTTCCGTTAAAATCAACCGTTTTTTCACTGATCAATTGTCCGGTCAAAGAAGTCAAAATAATTTTAGCATTGGTTTGATTTTCACTTTTCAATTCGATTTTTAAAAGACCGTCAGTTGGATTTGGAGAAACTTCAAAAGAATTGATATTTTCTGGAAGTTTATTTGTATTTACACTTTCATCAAATTGCAATACAAATAAACCATTTGACATATCGGATGCAATGATATTACCGGATGGTAAAAACGGATAAACTCCCCAGCAACCTGCATAGCCATTGTATTCTGTATTCGAAGGATAAGTGTCATAATACCCTGCTAATGTTGGATTTGTAGGATCTGAAATGTCAATTATCTGAACACCATCTTCATAGTAAGAGGTGTAAACATAATCTCCTATGATATAAGGATTGTGTGGCGTGTTGTCTGTATATTCTGGTCCTAAAAGTGGAAATTGAACTTCTTGATTGTAAGGAATGATATTATCATTTGCCATATCGCGGATATCAACGGTAACCATTGGAAGACCAGTAGGTACCTCTTCAGCAAAAATTAAAGTTTCTCCATTTTCAGTGACCCAGCTACTGTGATTGTAGCCCTCATTGTCGCTCGCAAATGAAGCAATATATTGAGGATCGGTTGGGTTGGTAAAATCCCAAATGAACAAGCCTACATAACCGTGGGAAGCATAGGCAATATTGTCACGAACGTATATATCGTGAATATATCCAGCATTGGGCAGTGGAATAGACGCCAATAAAGCAGGATCATCAGGATCAGTTGCAATATCTAAAACAACGATATCGACACCACCATTTACTCCTACAGCATAAAGTCTTCCGTTGGGTTCATCGATAAAAATATTATGTGCAGAACCGAAAAAGTCGGTAACCTGGTTGGTTTTTGTTACTGAATTGGGTAAATCACTCAGATCAAAAATGTGAATTCCTTCACCACTGTTGTCAGAAGAAGCATAAGCCCTGTTTGCATAAGTTTTAAAATCTCTCCAGACGGTTTGGGCTCCTCCTTCAAATTGGTCAATCAAAACTGGATCAGTTGGATCGGTCACATCAAAAAAGTGAATGTACGATGCACTTCCCATGATGGCATATTCTCTGTCATTTCCATCCACATAGCCCCAAAGATCATTAAAGGTACCATAGAAATGTCCTGGCAGGCTATCATCGTCCCAATTGGAAAGTTTTGTGATATTCATCGATTCCTGTGCTGTCAGACAGGAAAAGCTCATTATCAAACTAAAAAGTAAAAATTGCTTCATTTTCATAATTTGTAAGTATTTTTCAATTGAATAGTACACAAATTTAGCTTTCCCAAAGCACAATTGTGAGATATAATAGGATAATGTTTGATGTTTGACACATTAAGTGATTTTCAATTAATCTGGTATGTATATTGATTTGTTGTTATGGGACTTAATTTGAAATTGTGTTGAATGAAAAACCGCTTTTTTGGTTATCATTATTTGTGATTTTGTATTTTCGTTTTTTAATCTTTTAAAAAGCCATTGAAATTGTTTGCTATCTTGTCGGAGAACGGTCAAATAAAATTATTGAACATAACGTTTTTTTAAATTATATGCCTTGTTGAAGTTAGTTTATACAAAACGTAAAATAAACAGCTCAAATGTGCTAATTAACCAACTTTAATCGCGTTGTTTTGAAATGTGAATATTATGAATAAATGCTTACTGAAATCTTTCCTGTTAATTTCAACTTTTCTGTTTGCAGGAGATATTTTCGCGCAGGTAAAATACAGTAATGAATATTTAACCATTGGAGCAGGAGCTCGCGCACACGGGATGTCTGGCGCTATGGTGGCTCATGTCAATGATGTTTCTTCAGGTTACTGGAATCCAGCAGGACTGACTCAGATTAATGTTCCTTTTCAGGTCAGTGCAATGCATGCCGAATGGTTTGCGGGTATCGCCAAATATGATTATCTGAGCTTTGCTAAACCTCTAAAAGGAGAAAATAACGCAGCTTTTGGAGTATCAGTTATTCGTCTTGGTATTGATAATATTCCTAATACGCTAAATTTATTTGAACCTGACGGTACGATCAATTACGACAACATTTCTACCTTTTCCGCTGCGGATTATGCTGTCTTGGTTTCCTATGCCCGGGATATCAAAATAAAGGACAAAACGCTTTCTTTGGGCGGGAATGCCAAAATAATCCGAAGGGTTATCGGAACCTTTGGCAATGCCTGGGGATTCGGAATTGATCTTGGAGCGCAATACAGAACAGGTAAGTGGCAATTTGGGCTTGTAGGTAGGGACATTACTTCTACTTTTAATGCCTGGTCATTTTCATTAAAGGAAAGTGAAAAAGAAGTATTTGAAGCTACCAATAATGAAATACCAAAATCCAGTGTTGAAATCACCTTGCCGCGTTTTATTTTCGGGGCTGCTCGCAAATTTAAAATAAAAGAAAAATACAGCATTTTGGCATCATTGGATATTGATTTAACCACCGACGGTCAACGCAATGTTTTGATCAATTCTAAAGCGTTTAATTTAGACCCGCATCTTGGTCTTGAAGGGGCATATCGAGATTTTATATTTTTGCGACTTGGAATTGGAAATTTTCAAAGGGCATTAGATGATGTTAAAGGCAATAATAAAGTACTTACCATGCAACCTAATTTTGGGGTAGGGCTTAAGTTTGGAAGCCTACATATTGATTATGCTTTGACTGATATAGGAAATGTTTCACAGGTTTTGTATTCGCATATTTTTTCCCTTACTTTAGATTTGAAGCGGCGTAAAAAAACAAACTAAAATTTTCTATGCAAGCTCTTTTTTACAGTATGATTCACTCTTTCAGATAGAGTTCGTTGTTGATCATTTTGTGATGATGCGTCTGAATAATGGCTTTTAGTTGTTTCTCCAGCCTTGCCTGAATTTTTGGGAATTTTCCTTCTAAGTTGATTTTTAGCAATGGATCGTTTTGATGATCATAGAGTCCAATTACGCCTTGATCACCCAAAAGCAAAATATAATTTTCATCCAGGATTTGAAAGACATTGTCAGTGTACATGAATGCATAATGGGGAAACAATGTGTCAAACATACTAGTGCCGAAGGAAGTGTATGGCCGATTATAATTTAAATAATCCAATACTGTAGGCATGATGTCAATTTGTTGTAAAACCTGGCACTGATCCCCTCTCAAAGTGCCATTTGGCTCAAAGAAGATGATAGGAATTTCAAACACTCCTTTTTTTGTTTTAAATTCTGGCCGAAAGCTTTTCCCGATATGATCAGCAAGGAGAACGAATAGCGTGTTTTCGTACCACGGCATTGTTGCTGCGGTAGCAAAAAATTGCTCGAGCGCATAATCGGTGTAGCGAACACTGCGAAAAATGTCTTTATCATTGGGATGTTTTTCTTCAAATTCCTTTGGAACTTTGTAGGGATGGTGAGAAGTCAATGAAAAAAGCAAAGTCAAAAAAGGTTCATTTTCTTCGCTTAGTTTTTGAGCAGCATATTGAAAAAATGGTTCATCCCAAACACCCCATTGGCCATCATAATCACTTTCGCCATATTCATTCCGATCGAAATAATTTTGAAATCCCGTCAGTTTCGAAAACCGTTCAAACTCCATTGATCCTGGGTTCGCTCCATGAAAGAAACTGGTGGAATATCCTTCATTTTGAAGTAGCCTGGCGAGCCCGTCAATGCGGTTACTTTGATAAGCTGAAAACATCAGCGGATCGTTCATCAAAGCCGGAATACTGCTTGTAATTGCGACTATTCCCTGAGTTGATCTCAAACCATTAGCATAGCTTTGTTTACAGTAAAAACTTTTTTTAATAAGTGAATCCAGGAAAGGGGTATAATTCGCTGCATTGTTGAAACTATTGATGTATTCTTTTCCGAAACTTTCGAGCACAATGATGATTACATTCTTTTTCTGAAATTTTCGTTGAGAAGCTGGCCGTTTTTCAATAGAGAAAATGCTGTCCAGTTCAGCCTCATCAAAGAAATTTTGTTCAACCAAAAATCGTTGTTGGCTTGAAAAAATCAGATTCAGACTGGTATTGGTCATTAATGGAATCAATCGCATATCATCGACATACTCAGCTGCTGTGATAGACATGAGTGGTCGCAATTGGATACCCCCTCTGGCTGCGATTCCAAAAATCAGTATACTACTGATAAAGATGATGGTCTGGGGTAAGAATAAAGTTTTAATGGCCCTTTGTGAAAGAGAAGTTTTATTGTATAAAAAGTTGATAATCAATATTATAAGAATGAAAAATACAGCCAAATACCAAAACTCAGCTAATATGCCCGGCACCATTTCAGCAGTGTTTTTAAATAGATTGAGATCACTGCCAATAGTGCGCCTGAAAGCAAATTTGAAGAAACCAATATCAATCACTTCAAAGACGATGGCTATAGCGTTGAAGGTGAGAAAAAGGATTTTTTGCATCTTTTTATACCACAATTCTCTCCTTTGTTTTATGGGAAGGACACAGCTTAAAATGAAAAAACTGTTGATATAAACGATTGCGGCAAGATCAAATCTTATAGCATAAAAAAAGGTTTTTAAGATTCCTAAAATGCTTTCTCCAGGGAAAAAATGGCTGTTAAAAAAATAAAACATCAACCTCAATAATGAAAAAGCCAGGAGAACAATTCCTATCCTCAATAAAAGCTGTTTAAAATAGAATAATTCCCTACTAATTTTAATCATTTTGGCAATGAATATTTTGCGGTTTAATGCGCAAAATTAGTGTTAATATTCTTCCTTGCCAAAAAGATTTTATCCTGGCGTTGATTAGCTTTCAATTAGACTTTGAGCTATGATTATAGTTTTATTAAATTTTGCTTTTTATTATTAAAGTACATACCTTTATTTTTATAATAACTGAATGAAGTTATTAAGATAAATGCCACTCAAGTATCAAAAAGCTTTGGTCCAACAGTATATACATTGGGGACTTGACTTGGAATGAAAGTAGGGCGGGCCTCAACCGTTGACTTGTCCGGTTCTCTTATGAGACAAGGGGATTACCAAAATCATTTCAGCTGCCCCATCCATGTTATTTCGGGGTCCAAAAAGCACCTCTGGTACTTGGTGGCTTTTGTTTTTTAGAGAAAACTAGATGGTTTGACGAAGAATGGAGGATGGATTTATGCAGATGACTTAATAATCTAATCAACCCCGTACCCACAAACTATATTTCCGGTGAAATGATCTTTTTGAAATGACCGTTGAGTTGAGCTCTCATCCGAAGCCTTTCCATTTCGCGAATAACAGGAATCAGCCTTTTAAGATGCTGGAGAATGTAATTTTGTCGTTCCAATTCCGTGGGAAGACAAAGAAATTCGTATTCCTGCTCGATAGACAATCCTACATTATGCGCAAAATTGTAGGTATTAAATTGTTCTCTTGCAGAAAGGATTTTACTATTTATGTTTAAGGTTGCAAATAGTTCTTCCAGATTCTCAAGGATTAGGCTGTTCAATTGAGGATCACCGGTAGGATTGTTTTGAATCCTTTCGATATCTGCTCCACTATACAGTTTTTGAGGAGTGATACTGTAATATTCCTGTATTTTGAATACACCTACACCTTTTGTCTTGATATCCAGTTCGCCATCTGGATGTCTTTTCTCAATATCAATTAAGCGGATTTCGGTTCCGAAATTCATGATTTTACCATCGATAAAGGCAGGAATTCCAAAAGTAATCCCATTTTCTTCACACTCCCGGATAATTTGTTTGTGGCGTGGTTCGTGAATGTGCAAATTCAATTTTTCGTTCGGGAAAACCACCAATTTTAACGGCAACAATGGTAAAAAGTCAGTCATCGGATTTTAATAATGTTTTGAATGCTAATGAATTATAAATTATTATACAGCACTTTGCAATAAAATTGTTTCAAATAACATTTCTTTTTATATCAATATAAATTTAGTTTTATATTTGGGGCTATGTTAATATTACTTTGCAAAGTTCTTTCCAATTATTGCGTTTAAAAATTTCTTAAAAATGCAGTTGAATGAAGATTCGAAAATTAGCTTAAAATCTGCAAATAATATGGATAATCATACGAATGATAACTATAGCTAATATTTTTCCTTAATACAACTTAACTTACCTTTATATTTAGATGGAAAGTTTCAAGAAGTTTAACATCGCTAATTGTAAAACACCAGACTCCTTTGATCAAAACCAAAAATCTTAAACTATGCTAAACCAATTCCGAAAAGCCCTCAATTTTTTATTGTTCTTTGTAATTTTTATCTCTTGTAACAATGAAAAAAGTATTCGGGAAATTCCCGAAAGTGTAAGTTCTTATCTTTATGCTTATACTTCTGGAGAAATTTCAAAAGCCGACCCTATTCGAATTCGATTTACCAATGCCTTGATAAGTAGTGACAATATCGGAACCGAAGTAGATAAAGGCATTTTAAGCTTTCAACCGGACATCAAAGGAGAAGCCACCTGGGAAGATGATCGCACCATTTATTTCAAACCGAATGATTATTTGCCTGCCAAACAAAACTACATTGGAACGGTATTTCTAAAAAAATTATTCAAAAAATTGCCGAAGGATGCCAAAGTATTTGATTTTGATTTCCAAGTAAAGGAACAGAATTTTTACGTTCGATTCGGAGGGCTAAGGAGTACGGATGCTGCAAATGCTAAAAACCAAAGATTGGAGGGATATATTTATACCAATGATATTGCTGAAAGTAATGAAGTAGAAAAGCTGTTGAATGTAAATTATCCTGACCAAAACCCAGAAATCAGGTGGGAACATTCCTCTGATAAACTGAGGCATGACTTTTTTATTGAAAATATTATTCGAAAAAAAGAAGATGCCGAATTACAGGTTGATTGGAATGGAAAGCCGATGAATGTAAAAAACAAAGGCAATAAAACATTTGTGGTTCCCGGAATCAACAATTTCCAAATCATGGATGCCAGAGTAGTGCAAGGAGACGATCAACATGTTTTAATATTTTTCTCTGATCCGTTGTTGAAATCACAAGCTTTGGAAGGTTTGGTTAGAATTTCAGATTATAATGGAAAACTTCGATTTACCATCGACGGCAATCAATTGCTGGTATATACCGGAAGTCAATTAAAAGGAGAAAGAACTGTCACCATTGAAGCTGGACTTAGAAATAATTTGGATGCAAAAACTAAAAACAGAATTGAATGGAGCCTGTTTTTTGAAGAACCAAAACCTGAACTCCGGTTGGTTGGCAATGGAGTAATTATTCCAGATAATGATGGCTTGATCTTTCCATTTGAAGCGATCAATCTAAACGCAGTTGATATTGAAGTTTTTAAAATTTACAATAACAACATTTTGCAATATTTGCAAACCAATCAAATCAATGGTTATTATCAGTTGGAACAGGTTGGTCGTATTATTTTACAAAAGCAGGTTTCTTTGAAAGATTTGAACCCAAATGCCAACATGGAAATTTGGACTCGATATGCATTGGATTTAAGTAAATTGATGGTACAAGACCCCAATTCTATTTACCAAATCCGATTGGGTTTCCGGCCTGAGTACTCCTCTTATCATTGTGATGGCGATAGTGATGATGAAGAAAGTATGCAAATTGTCGAAGATCCTTTTGATGAAGAAGGTGAACTACGCAGTATCTGGGACTATGGTTATTATGGCTATGAAGGATATTACAGAGGATTTACTTATGAGCATCGTGAGAATCCTTGTTTTCCTGCATATTATAACCGTGATAATTTTATTCGCCGCAATGTGCTTGCCTCCAACTTAGGAATCCTTGCAAAAGCTGGAACTGATGGTGAAATGCAGCTTTTTGTGACTGATCTGCGATCAACTAAGCCTGTCGCCGGAATTAGTTTGGATATTTATGACTATCAGCAGCAAATAATCAAATCGACTACAACGGATGGTGAAGGTATGGCTAAAGTTGATTTAAAAACCAAACCTTTTGTGGTAGTGGCCAATCGGGGCGAAGAAAAGGGTTATTTAAAATTGCAGGACCCCAATGTATTGTCTCTCAGCAAATTTGACGTCTCTGGGACCAGAACCCAAAAAGGTATCAAGGGATATATTTATGGGGAGCGGGGAGTTTGGCGGCCTGGAGATTCCCTCTATCTCAATTTTGTTCTAGAAGACAAAAACAATAAGCTTCCTGAAAATCATCCGATCACTTTTGAATTGTATGATTCAAGAAATCAGCTACAGCAAAAATTCACCACTTCTGAAAATGTAAACAATGTCTATCCTCTGCCAATTGCCACGGCATCCGATGATCCTACTGGCAACTGGCGGGCGAGTGTTTACCTTGGAGGTGCAACATTTAGCAAAACGCTGAAAATCGAAACAGTAAAACCCAATCGTTTAAAAATTAAACTGGATTTTGGAAAAGAAGAATTGAGTGTTAATGACATGCCATTGAGTTCGAAACTACAAGTCAATTGGTTGCACGGCGCTCCTGCGCGTAATTTAAAAGCAAAGATCGAAATGCAGTTGCGATCTGTGAATACTACGTTTAAAAAGTACGGAGATTACGAGTTTGACGATCCAGCCCGTAAAGTAACTTCTAGTTTTAAAACCATATTTGACGGAACGGTCAATGATAATGGAGAAGCAGTTGTGAAAGCTAATTTTAAAGGCAATAAGTACCTTCCCGGAAAGATGAAATCGGATTTTAGAATTCGAGCATTTGAAAAAGGCGGCGGGTTCAGTGAAGACAATTTTTCAGTCATTTACCATCCGTTTGAAAGCTATGTGGGTGTTTCAGTGCCTAGAAACCGCTACGGTTCTAAACGCATTGATCATGAAAAGGGAGGGACCGTTGACTTTGTAGCCGTTGACAAAAAAGGAGAGATTTTAAAAAATCGAAAATTAAAAATTGGCTTATACCGGGCACAATGGCGATGGTGGTGGGAACATGACAATTCCAATATTGGCTTGTACAATACGAGTTCGCATTACAATGCTCTGGATTCTTTCAATGTTTCCACGGACAATAAAGGTCTTGCGAAGTGGAATTTAAAAGTAGGAAGTTGGGGAAGATACCTGGTGAGGGTGTGCGATCAGGAAAGTGGTCATTGCTCAGGTGAATTCTTTTATGCAGGGTATCCATGGTGGGGTGAAGACAACAGCCGACACCGTGAAGCTGCTGCCATGTTGATGTTTTCTTCTGATAAGAAAAAATACAATGTTGGCGATAATGTGGAGCTCAGGATTCCAAGCAGTAAAGGGGGAAGAGCTTTGATTACGATTGAGTCGGGCTCAAAAGTTTTGTCAAGCCAATGGCTAGATACCAAAGCTGAAGAGACTGTTTTTAATTTTAAAGCAAACCCAGAAATGGCTCCGACAGTTTATGCCCATGTTTCGATGATCCAACCACACGGGCAGGTGAAAAACGATTTGCCAATAAGAATGTACGGTGTCATCCCGATCAATGTCGAAGATCCTGATACCAGACTTAAACCTGTCATTAAAATGGCTGATGTCTTAAAACCTGAAGAAAAGGTGAAAATTGAGATTCAGGAAGAATCCGGTCAACCCATGGCTTATACTGTGGCAGTGGTTGACGAAGGATTGTTGGATCTTACCCGTTTTAAAACGCCCAATCCGTGGGATGTTTTTTATGCTCGTGAGGCATTGGGAGTCAAAACCTGGGATGTGTACGATCATGTGTTGGGGGCTTATGGAGGGCAGTTGGAAAGAGTATTGAGTATTGGCGGTGATGGTGAAATCGCAAAAGAAAAAGGCAAACCCAAAGCCAATAGATTTAAACCCGTTGTTCACCATTTTGGACCATTTTATTTGAAAAAAGGCGAAAAAGCAAAGCATGAATTTGTCATGCCCAACTATGTTGGATCTGTTAGAACAATGGTTGTGGCTTCCAACAAGGGAGCATACGGTAGTACCGAAAAAACAACTCCTGTAAAAAAACCACTGATGATTCTGGCAACTTTACCCAGAGTAATCGGGCCCGGAGAAAGACTCAAGGTTCCGGTCAATGTATTTGCGATGGAAGATAAAGTTAAAAATGTAAATATTAGTATCAAAGAAACCACTGGTTTGGTAAAAATCCTTGGAAATAGTTCGCGGCAAATTTCATTTAACAGAACTGGTGACCAATTGGTTAATTTTGAAATTGAAGTTCCTGAAAAAACAGGGATTGCCAAGTTTGTTGTTAATGCGAAAGGAGCAGGGGAAAAAGCCAGCCAGGAGATTGAAATCGAAGTTCGAAACCCCAATCCGTACATT
Source organism: Saprospiraceae bacterium (assembly GCA_028277915.1). Classification (GTDB taxonomy): domain Bacteria; phylum Bacteroidota; class Bacteroidia; order Chitinophagales; family Saprospiraceae; genus JAHDHW01. The sequence goes on along the minus strand of JANQFJ010000229.1, from coordinate 5,162 downwards.
ACCAATGTTTATGCTGGAGTACTCCAAAGTGGCGTAAAGTGGAATAAAGATTTTAATTTGCCTGGAGTAGAAGGAACCAATTCCATTACCCTAGAAGTATCGAACATTCCTCCTATAAACTTGGGAAAAAGATTGTATTACCTGATCCGGTTTCCATATGGTTGTGTTGAACAGACAACATCTTCTGTATTTCCTCAGCTTTACGTTGGTGAGATGATGGAAATCGATGATGTTAAAAAAAGAGACATCTCCTATAATATAAAAGCCGGGATTGAAAAATTAAGACGATTTCAAAATAGCGGCGGAGGGTTCTCCTACTGGCCGGGGCATACTGATGCAAACCCATGGGCAACAACCTATGCCGGTCATTTTTTGTTGGAAGCCAAGAATCAGGGATATCACGTTTCGGATTTAATGTTATCTAGATGGATTAAGTTTCAGCAGCGTAAAGCCAAAAGCTGGACAGAGTCAACTAATGAACGAGGCTATTATAGATCAAATAACAAATTGATACAGGCTTATCGTCTATATACCCTGGCTTTGGCGGGCAATCCTGAGTTTGGAGCGATGAACCGATTGCGTGAGTCTAAAAATTTGCCTTCAACGGCAAAATGGCGATTGGCGGCAGCTTATGCACTTGCCGGGAAACCTGAAGTGGGCACCAAAATTATCGAGAATTTAACAAAAGTAGTGGAGAATTATACAGAGTTGTCTTACACTTTTGGTTCCCAGTTGAGAGATCAGGCGATGATTCTTGAAGCTCTTATCCAATTAAAAGACAAGCAAGGTGCGGCTGAAATGGCCGTAGAAATTTCTCAAAAATTGAGCTCTGATTACTGGTATAACACGCAAGCAATTTCGTATTCATTGCTTGCTATGGGCAAATTTTCAAAAGAAAATCGTTTAGCTGATCAATTAAAATTTGCATATCAGGTTGATGGCGGGGCACTTATTGATGCAGGTTCTCAAAAATCAATGATTCACATTGAAATTCCCACAGATCAAAAGGTTAACCGGAGTGTTTCGGTAATGAATAAAAATCAGGGAATTATTTATTCCAGACTAATTGTGAATGGTCAACCGATTGTAGGTGACCAAACGGAAGCCGCAAATCATTTATCCATAAATGTTGTTTATAAAACAGTGAATGGAAAAAAACTAAATCCTGAAAAAATACCCCAAGGCACCGACTTCATCGCAGAGGTAAGCGTTACAAATCCAGGTACCAAAGGCCGTTATTATAAAGAAATGGCCTTGTCACAAATATTCCCTTCAGGTTGGGAAATCACAAATACCCGAATGACAAATGTGACAAATTTTCAAAACTCTGCTATTCCAACATATCAGGATATTCGTGATGATAGAGTATATTCGTTTTTTAACATTCGGTCCCAGAAGACACAAACCTATCGGGTACAACTCAATGCTGCTTACCAGGGTAAATATTATTTGCCGAGCGTGAGTTGCGAAGCGATGTACGATCATACGATCAGTGCCCGTAAAAAAGGAAAATGGGTAGAGGTGGTTCCGGCGGATGGAACTATTGCTTCGATGTAGCTGATTGTCACAAATTGTATAAGCCCGCCAACAATCAAAATGCTGGCGAGCTTATTATTTTAAGCCTTTTCTTCCCAAACCTGACAAAGGTTGATAATTGTCAAAGCAGCTTTTTGCATGTCTTGAACAGAAACCCATTCGTGTTTTGAATGAAAAGCATGTTCACCAGCAAAGATATTGGGGCAGGGTAGACCCATGTAAGAGAGTCTTGAACCGTCCGTACCTCCACGAATACTGGATAAAATTGGCTCTACGCCGGCTCTTTTGATCGCTTCCACGGCATTTTCTACGATTTCCGGATGCTGGTCGAGGATTTTTTTCATGTTTCGATACTGTTCTTTTACAATAAATTCAGCAGTGGATTTTGGATAATTTTTTAAAACATCATCCATGATGGATTTTAGTTCATTTTCATGTTTCAAAAGTCCTTCATCATCAAAATCACGGACGATAAACTGAACTTTTGCTGACTCCACAGAGCCTTCAATTTTATGTGGATGAACAAAACCTTCCATGCCCTCAGTGCTTTCTGGCGATAGGCGATCCTTCGGCAAGCTGGCTACAATTTCTGCCACTATTTTTATGGCACTTTCCATTTTACCTTTAGCAAATCCTGGATGTGCGCTGACTCCTTGAATATTTATAGAAACTGCATCTGCAGAAAAAGTCTGGTCTTCCATAGAGCCAAGTTTTTCTCCATCGATTGTATATCCAAAGTCAGCTCCTAGTTTTTCCAAATCCACTTTATCCACTCCTCTACCAATTTCCTCGTCTGGCGTAAAGAGAATTTTGATCGTTCCATGTTTTACTTCTGGATTTTCCATGAAATATGTTGCTGCATCCATGATTGCTGCCACGCCGGCTTTATTATCAGCACCTAGCAAAGTAGTTCCGCTTGCTGTGATGACATCATTTCCAATTTGATGATTCAAATCAGCATGATCAGCCACTTTGATCACTTGCTTTGGGTCATCCGGAAGGACAATGTCTGAGCCATCATAGTTTTTGTGAATAATTGGTTTTACGTCTTTTCCACTGGAATCTGGAGAAGTATCCATGTGGGAACAGAAGCATATTATAGGTACCTTTTTCGCTGAATTTGAAGGAATAGTTGCATAAACATAACCATGCTCGTCAAGATGTGCATCTTTTATTCCAATTTCTAATAATTCACTGACTAAAAGCCGTCCAAGGTTTTTTTGTTTTTCAGTTGATGGAAAAGTAGTTGATTCTGGATCAGATTGCGTATCGATTACTACATATCTTAAAAATCTTTCTGTTATAGTATGGTTCATAATTTTAGACGGTGTTTTAAGAAAAGAATTTTTTGAGTTACAAATCGTTGTTAACGGAAGTCAAAATTAGGTTTAAATTTTATTTTTCAAAAATAAATTAATTTTGATGCAACCATTTTAAAACTTTTTGCACTAGAATTAAAAACATGGAGAATTGAATACGAGTGATTCAGAATTGATTAAGGGCTGCATGAAGGGAGATCGTAAGGCTCAAAATCAGCTTTATCAAAAGTATAAAGCGAACCTTTTTGGTGTTTGTCTGAGGTATTCCAATTCCAGGGTAGAGGCGGAGGATATGCTACAGGAAGGATTTATAAAGATATTTTCTGACTTGTATCAATACAAACCAATAGGGCCACTAGGTGGCTGGATGAGAAGAGTGGTGATCAATGTTGCTTTGCAGCATATTCGAAAAAATAAAAAATTTCGAATTTTTGAAAATCACGAACAAGTTGTTGCAGCGTATGAGCCTGACCTTGAAATATTTAAGAACAATCGCGAAGAGGCCATTTTAAAAATGGTTCAAAAACTACCCGATGGGTATCGAATCATTTTCAATCTTTTCGTAATCGAAGAGTTTTCACATCGTGAAATTGCCGAAAAACTTGGGATATCAGTCAGTACTTCTAAGTCCCAATACAGCAGAGCCAGAGCGGCATTACGATCAATGTTGGAAAAAAACATAAAGACAGAAGAGTTTTAAAATAGAAAATGAGTAAAGATTCGAATAAAAATAATTTGGAAGATTTTTTCAGGAATTCGCTCCAGAACTACAGCGAAAATCCTTCAAATGATCTGTGGGACAGGATCGAGGAGAGCATTCCCGCCAAGCCTTCAAGAAAGCTGAGACCTGCTTATGCTCTTTTGGCTTTGTTGTTATTGCTGACTATAGGGTTAGGTTATGAATATTTCCAGTTTAAAAATCAAATGCTTTCGGTGAATGAAACAGTAACAAAGCAAAACGAGGAGTTAGATGAGCTGAAAGACCAGCTAGAAGCGGTAAAAGATCAATTGCAATCTACGTTGGAAACCTCCACACCACCTATGGATGATGAACCGACTTCAGAAATCATCATCAAGGAAAATCAAGTTATTTCAAGTATCAATAAGTTAGGCGCTGTTTTACAATCAAACCCTGATTTGAAAAATGCCTCGATTGTGGATTTAGGGTTAATAAAAGAAAATAATGTTTCTAAAACTGATCTTGTAATATCTGAAAATCAGAATAATCCGATACAATTTGAAGCTCCGCCAACGGGCGAACCAACTTCATTGATGGTACCTTCTCTGATCGCTACCAAATCAGTTGCTGTCAGTAGCACGAATGAGATTAATTTGCCCGTTTTGGCAGTTTCTGAAAAGAAAAGAAAGGAGTTCTCAGTTGAGTTATTCGCTTCTGCATATAAAACCTTTCCCAATAATGCTTCTTCAAAGAAAAATCCTTCTAAAGTTAAAAATTGGAAATTATCCTCTGACTTTGGTGCTCTGTTCAATTTGGGCGTGAGCAAAAACTGGGATGTGCAAATTGGAGTTGGCTATGACAAAATGGTGATCAATGATGCTGTAGTGACTGATCTGAGTTATTCAAGAGATGAGTTGGATCCTTCACGAGGGATTTACACCTCTTATTATTCTTACACAATTAATACTCCTTCTGGTGAAATGGAAGTCAATACTGCATTGTCTAATCAGCGAATCAATGATGGTAGAGATATTGAAGAAGGTGACCCATTTAAACTGGATTTGCAATACCAGGATGAGGTTTACTATTTCCAATTGCCCGTTTTTGTACGATATAAAATTGGTAAAGGCAAATACCGATTTACTTTAAAAAGCGGGATTATTCAGAAGTTTTTGTTAAACGAAAAAATAAAACTGAGCGCGGTCGATGCTGGTTTTGACAGGTTGCAAAATGACATGACTCATATTTCAAGTAGTCAGAATTCCGCGGCGACTACAAGCCTAGATGCGCTTTTGGGAGCTGGAGCAGAATTTAGATTGACTGCAAATAATTCAGTTCATTTGCAATCGATTTTTAAATATTCATTGAAAGAAATTTATTCGGGAACCAAGCCTTTTTCGATTGGATTGCAGCTTGGTTTTCAACACAAATTGAATCGGTAAATCAAAGTATTTACCTTAAAAAGAGATTAAAATGGTTTCAAAATTTTAATATGTTCAAATTCCTTTATTGATCGAAAGAGGCTGATGTTTTCAGCCTCTTTTTTTATGGATTTGCGGAGAATGAATGTCTATTTAATTTCGTCTAATAGACTGTAGGAGAAAATGACTTTGTATTAACAGCTGAAA
>JANQFJ010000219.1 GCA_028277915.1 Saprospiraceae bacterium | reverse complement strand
GATTGGGTCTTTGATCACAGCTACTGTTGGAGCGATTGTTTTGCTTTATATCGTTAAGTTGGTGAAAAAATAATTTTTTTTCGTTTCCTCAACATCTGTGCTGGTTTTGTTTTTTTGTGGAAAACATTTTTAAAAATGCTTGCACAAAAATTATTTGTTTTATACATTTGAAACAAATTGTTTCAGTTTGATTAAACGTACTGCGAAGTTATCTCAAGTCTTTTGCTGTAAGTGAGAAGATTTTAGACAACTTCTATAAGAAAACTAAATCAAGATGTTTGAAAGAGCGATCCTGCATCTTGACCTGGACGCGTTTTTCGTGTCGGTCGAGTGCCTGAGGAACAGCTCTATGAAGGGAAAACCATTAATCATTGGAGGAACGAGTGACAGGGGAGTAGTCTCCAGTTGTAGTTATGAAGCACGTGCATTTGGGGTGCATTCGGCGATGCCTACTAAAATGGCAAAGCGCCTTTGTCCGGATGCTATTTTTCTGAAAGGTGATATGGATGCTTACTCGAAATACTCCAAAATAGTCACAGAAATCATCGGCGAGGAGTCGCCTGTTTTTGAAAAAGCTTCGATTGATGAATTCTACGTCGACCTGAGTGGCATGGACCAACACATCGGCTGTTTTAAATGGTCGAAAGCACTTCGCAAAAAGGTTACTTGCGAAACTGGTTTGCCGATTTCTTTTGGTCTGTCTGTCAACAAACTTGTCTCCAAAGTCGGAACCGGCGAAGCTAAGCCTAACGGTATTCGTTGTATCGAAACAGGAACAGAAAAGGCTTTTCTGGCACCGCTTTCTACAGCCAAAATTCCATCGATCGGAAAGGTAACTTACAAAAAACTGAGTTTCATGGGCGTTCGCACTATCGAAACGCTGAGTCGTATTCCCATCAAGTTGCTGCAACGTGAGTTTGGAAAACCAGGCGTTTCGCTCTGGAAAAAGGCCAATGCTATCGACAACACACCGGTAGTGCCTTATAGCGAGCGGAAATCGATCTCTGCAGAGCGTACTTTTTCAGTGGATACGATTGATCTTATAAAGTTGAAGTCTGTCCTTTCGAAGATGCTCAGCAAACTGACTTTCGAATTGCGGCAATCTCAAAAACTGACCTCCTGCATTACTGTTAAGATCCGTTATTTGGATTTTAATACCTACACCAAGCAGCGTAGGCTTGCCTACACTGCCAACGACAACACCCTCGCACTGCATGCTTATGAGCTTTTCGAACAGCTCAATCAAAGAAGGCTACTGATCCGCTTAATCGGGATCAAGTTTAGTGGCCTGGTACATGGCAATTACCAGATCAGCCTTTTTGATGACACGATCCGCGAGATTAATTTGCTCCAGCAGATGGATCGGATTCGAAAGCGCTTTGGCAAAAATGCAGTTATGAGAGCTTCCGCTTTGGGTAAATAGGAACTTTTTGGGGAGTTGGTCTTTCTGACGAAAACAATTGATTTTTTTGTTAAGCAAGGCACGAAAACCGGAGTTTAGCCATAGCTAAATGAGGATTTTCGGAACGAAGTGTAACAAAAAAAGAACTGTTTGCAGCCGAATTACTTACTCCCGAACAAGTTCCATAATTGAAAATAAGTCGGGAAATGTATTTGAATGTACACAGCTACTTCAGTTTGAAGTACGGAACGCTGTCGCCTAAAAAGTTGGTGGTAGCAGCAAAACGGATGGGAATAAAGACATTGGTGTTGACGGATATCAACAATACCTCTTGCGCTTACGAATTTATTACTTGCTGTGAAGAGCAAGAGATCAAACCAATTCTAGGTATTGAATTTCGGAAGGAAAATCGCTTGCTTTATGTGGGCATTGCAAAAAATAATGAAGGTTTTTTTGAGCTGAATCGTTTTTTAACGGATCATTCGCTGGAGGAAAAACCTTTGCCGGAAATTCCTCCGAAAATGCGACATGTTTACTTCGTCTATGAGCAACTGGTGAAACCAATTGCAGCTTTTGAGAATTACGAATTTCTAGGGGTTCGGCCGAAAGATGTAAATCGCCTTTTTAAATCTTCGCTATTGAAACATAAGGACCGTTTGGTGATTTTCAGTCCCGTGACTTTTTTGAATGAAGAAGGTTTTCGAACGCACAAACTATTGCGATCCATCGATCTTAATATCGTCATTACAAAGCTGGAAAAGAAAGATCATGCGCAGCCAGAGGAAGTTTTTTATGAAGAAAAGGTTTTGCTGAATAGCTATGAAAACTATCCACAGCTTATTGAAAATACCTGTCAAATTATCGATAGCTGCTCGATAAAACTAAAAAGTGATTTTTCAAATAATCGCCAAACCTTCACGGGAAGTAAAGAAAGTGATTTTAAACTACTGTCAAAACTGGCGATCAATGGTTTCAAAAGGCGCTACGGAGAGAAAAATAAACAAGCGGGAGAGCGAGTTCTACGAGAGTTGAAGGTGATTGATGAAATGAATTTTGCGCCGTATTTTTTGATTACCTGGGACATTGTTCGTTATGCACAATCAGCTGGTTATCATCACGTAGGGCGGGGGAGTGGCGCAAATTCCATCGTCGCATTTTGTTTGTACATCACGGATGTTGATCCGCTGGAATTGGATTTGTACTTTGAACGGTTCATCAATTCACATCGCACGTCGCCGCCGGATTTTGATATCGATTTTTCATGGGATGAGCGCGATGACGTGACAGATTATATTTTTAAACGGTATGGAAAAGAGTACACGGCCTTACTTGCAACCTACAATACTTTCAAAGGGAAATCGATCATCCGAGAGCTCGGAAAAGTCTTTGGCTTACCAAAGGCAGAGATCGATACCATCGTCAATGAACCGCTGGCTGATGAAAAGCATCATGCTTTGGCAAAGTATATTTTTAAGTTTGGAAAACTGATCGAAGGCTTTCCGAATTATCTTTCCATTCATGCAGGTGGCGTTTTGATTTCTGAAAAACCGATCAATTATTTCACGGCTTTGCAGCTGATGCCCAAAGGTTTTCCGATTACGCATTTTGACATGTACGGAGCTGAAGATTTGAGTTTTCACAAGTACGATATTTTAAGTCAACGTGGTTTGGGGCACATCAAAGATACCGTTGAACTTGTGAAACGAAATCAAGGGAAAGCTATTGATATTCATGATGTTACGAAAATTAAACAAGATCAGAAAGTTCGTGATCAACTTCGTTCGGGGCAGTGCATTGGTTGCTTTTACATCGAATCTCCCGCGATGCGTGGTTTGTTGAGTAAGTTGAAATGCGATAACTATGTCCATCTTGTGGCCGCTAGCTCGATCATCCGTCCGGGTGTCGCCAAATCGGGCATGATGCGCGAGTACATTCGTCGTTTCCATCATCCGAATTCTTTTTCCTACCTCCATCCAATTTTTGAAAAACAATTGGGTGAAACCTATGGTGTGATGGTTTACCAGGAAGATGTTTTGAAAATCTGCCATCATTTTGCAGGTTTGGATTTGGGAGAGTCGGATGTGCTTCGGCGGATTATGACCGGAAAGAAAAAATCATCTAAGGATTTTGCCCGACTACGCGAAAAATATTTTATAAACTGCTACGAACGTGGTTACAGCGAAAAACTAACCAAAGAAGTTTGGCGACAGATCGAAAGCTTTAGCGGCTACTCTTTTTGCAAGGCGCATTCGGCGAGTTATGCCGTGGAATCTTTCCAAAGCTTGTATTTGAAAGCCTATTTTCCTCTGGAATTTATGGTGGGCGTGATCAACAATTTTGGTGGTTTTTATTATGCGGAATTGTATGTTCACGAAGCGCGGATGCAAGGTGCTCGGGTTCATGCCCCTTGTGTCAACCACAGTTTTTACCTGACAACGATTGAAGGAAAAGATATCTATCTCGGATTCATTCATCTGCATCAAATGGAGCGGAAAGTGGCACACCAAATTGTAAAAGAACGGGCACTGAGAGGTGTCTTCAAGACGTTGGAGGATTTTGTCAGTCGTATTGACATCGCTCAGGAGCAGTTGGATATTTTGATTCGAATCGGGGCGCTTCGCTTTACAGGTTTCAATAAATATGAACTGATGTGGGAAAAGAATGCCGTTTACAATCCTAAAAACCGTTTGACGGGCACGGAGCAACTCTTCTCTGATGGTTTTGAATCTTTTGAATTACCACAACTTCGGGAGGAGGAATTTGACCAGGCTTTTGATGAAATCGAGTTGCTGGGCTTTCCGCTTCGCTCGCCTTTTGAGTTGATCGACGGAAAGTGCGAAGGTGATATTTTAGCTCACCAGATGAATGATTTTGTAGGTAAAAAGATAATGATTGTAGGTTATTACGTGACTAAAAAGAATGTAACAACGGTCAACAAACGATTGATGAATTTTGGTACTTGGGTGGACAAGGAAGGTCGATTTTTTGATACGACTCACTTTCCGCCAAGCCTCAAGCGTTCACCATTTCGTGGCAAAGGTTGCTATCTGATTGAGGGCGTTGTAGTGTTGGATTTTGATTTTCCGAGTATTGAAGTGAGCAAGATGGAAAAACTGCCAATTGTAAAAGACGGAAGGTATTGAAGTAAAGGAGGAAGGGGAGAAGCGGGAAGGAGAGTTATATAGCTTCTTCCATTTTCCTTCATCACTCCATTTTCTTTTTCCTTTTATGCTTCCAGCGGCGATGTGACCAAAGCCAGTTTTCAGGTTTTTCGTGGATTTGTTTTTCCAGTGTGTTCATATACAATCGAGTGATTTCTCCTTCAGTAATATTTGCAGGGTTTTCGCAAAGCATGCTGACCTCAATGTCATAGAATCCTCTTTTTACCCGCTCAATCGCAAAATGTAAAACCGGATAATCGGTCTTTCTGGCGATTTTTTCAGGACCATCAAAACAAGCAGTATCCTGATTTAAAAAATTGATCCAATGAACATGCTTTAAATTAGAGGGATTTTGATCAGCGATCAACACAAAAAGGGTGGGGGTTCCACGATTTTCAATGATAGCTCGACCTGTTTGATTCATAGCTACAATCTGTGCATTGAAACGTGATCGAATTTTACGGAGATACCGATTGATGTATTTATTGCTTAGTGGTTTAAAAACACCAATTACTTCAAGTTTTAGTTGAGGTGAAGTAGCGTAAGCTCCCCATTCCCAATTGTTGTAGTGACTAACCAATCCGATGGCAGATGTACCTTTTTCAAAAACTCGATCAGCGATTTCAGGGTTTTTGAAGTGATACCTTCGAACGAGTTCAGGCAAATCAAGCGTCATGCCCTTTATGCTTTCAATCATGATGTCACTCAAATTGAGATAAGTTTTTTTTAAGATAAGTTCAATTTCGTCAACGGGCTTTTCGGGAAAAGCATTTTTCAAATTTGTCAAAATGACGTTGTAGCGATAATGAATGATTTTATATAAAAAAAAGGCGACACCGTTTGAAATGCGATAAAGCACACTGAAAGGTATCATTGAAAACAAAAACACCACAAAACGAAGCAAATAATAACTAATCATTCGGTGTTGGATTGTTAAAACAAAGAGCCTTGAGTAGTGTCGTCATAATCATAAGCTTCAACAAGTGAAGCATCATTTTCAGAAACTTTATTGACCTTTTTAGAAACGGTATAAGCATCCAATAGCTCATCGGGAAAAGGAGTGATCATTTTTAAAGCCTCTTCTGCAGAAATATCCGAGCCGATCCAAATGTTTTCCTGCGCAGGTAGCAAGAGGGCAGGCATTCGATCGTGGATGGATTCCATCAGTTTATTTGGCGGTTGAGTAAGCACAGAAAAAGAAAATACCTCTTCCCCCTCAGGAGATTTCCACCGTTCCCAAATGCCAGCAACTGTGAAAATTCCTTTGTCTTTCAAAACAATCCGATAAGGGATTTTACCATGAGGAGTCTTTTGCCACTCATAAAACCCATCGAAAGGTACAAGGCATCGACGTTTGTTGACCGCATTACGGAAAGCAGGTTTTTCCAAAATTGTTTCAATCCGGCTATTGATCATCCGGCTGCCGATTTTTTGGTCTTTCGCCCAAAAAGGGATAAGCCCCCATTTGAAAAACTGCAAATGTTCGGGATCAGTATTGGTAATAACGGGGTGCATATGAGTAGGCGCTACATTGTAATTTGGGAGTGGATTGTATCGCTCCAGGTCCTCAGAATAAAAGGTCGCATGAAACCGTTCTTCGAGATCTTTTTCGACTTTGGTTAAACTTGCTCTGCCACACATGATTGTATAAATTGATGCTTAAAAGAAATCAAAGTTATTTTATTTTCAGGCAAAAAACACAAATCCCCGACAACTTTTGTTATCAGGGATCATCGATGTATTATAAGTGTAAATTGATTTTTAAACCTCAGCTTGATCGTAATACCGTAAAATTGCTTTGATGTCGCGATCTTCTCTTAACTCAGGTACAAAACTGAAAAATGTTTCTCGATCATAGTAACTGTCCATAAGTGCTTCACCAAGATAATTTAATGCGTTGGATCGATCTCCTTTTTTAAACAACAAAGCAGCCTTGCAGTATAGAATATCAGCACAATAGGCATTTTCTTCGGCTTCTTCAATCGCTTCCATTGCTTCATCCAAACCTTCGATACTGACTAAAAAATGTGCAAACTGGACCCAATTGCTACTAACTTCTGGTCCAATTTCAGTTGCTTTCTGAAAAAGCGGTAACGCTTTTTGATAATTTCCGGTTTGAGAGTAAGCTATGGCCAGACCGACCATATAATCTTCTCTCATATCGTCGATCTTAAGGGCTTGTCTGTAAAAATGAATCGCGCTAGAAAATTCTCCTTCTTTCGAATAGCATTCACCGAGATGATAAAAAACTTCGTCGTTTTTGCAATCAAGGCCAAGTGCTCGATAAAGGTATATCTTTGCTTTGGCAAAATCTCTCTGATATTCATAGGCTTCACCAATTTTAAGCAATAATTCACTGTCCGACTGGAAAAATGGTAGTGCATCTTCCAGAGCATCAATGGCTTTTTTGTGTAATTTTAAATGGAAGCAAACTTCAGCAAATTCTTTATAAGCAGGTTCAAATTTTTCATTGATGATAAAAGCATATTCAAAGGCATCGATAGCTTCTTTGTATCGTCGTTCAAAATAATAAGCATTTCCCAAATTAAACCAGGCTTGGTAAGCATAAGGGTTAGCATCGATTACTTCAGTATGAATTTCAATACTGTCTTGATGTTTTTTGGAAAGTTCAACAGCCAGCCACATTTTTTGAAGCGCATGCTCATTAAAAGGATTTTTCCTGATAGCATTGCGCAAAGCGAAAAACATCTTTTCAAAATCTTCCAATTTTTCGTGAATCAATGCTTCTTCCAGCGCGATCAAACTGCTTTCTTCAGCTGAAGTAAAATAATTTAATTTGAGATCATCAAGGAAATCAAAGGCGGTGCTATAATCCTGCATAAAACAATGCGCTCTTGCACGAAGGATGTCGGTTTCTACAAAAGATTGACCGAAAATTTCTGCACGATCCAATGATTCAATTCCTAGTTCTTCCTGTTGATTTTCAATTAATAATTTAGCTTTTCGAGTATGTAATTTCGGAGAGTATTTATAATAAGCTAAGGCAAGGTTGTTTACTTCAAGTGCTTTTTCAAAGGACTCTTCCAATTCGAAATAATCAATCAATTCGATGAAGGCGGCTTCTTCAAATTGCATCTCCTGCCCCCCTTTTGACAATATTTCAAATTTTGAGGCCAAGACATGTGTGTCCCTCGGATGTTCGTAAGAGTGATTCATAGTGATAAGTTATGGGTTTTGTTGACTAATGTGTTAACAGCAAAATTTTGAAAATAAATTTTTGTGGTGTTGGTATTTACTGCGGTCATGTCTTGTTTAAAGCCTTTAATTTCTACGAAGAAATTCTGTTAACGGTTTAGTTTTTCGCCACCTGAACTTTTGCTCAAAAAGGGTGGATTTTTCAATAAAATTTCTGACGAATTGAATCAAAAATTCTATTTGAAACTACGTTTACAACAATTGTTGGTTTTACGCTACACCCAAATAATTGGTTACAAAATAAAAATGTATTTTAAAACGGCTGGCGTGAAATTATTATTAGGCTACATATGAATGGCAAGCGGTCAGAATACTTTACAGGAAGGTTGTTTGTGTGTTTCAACAAATTGGTTAAAATCACTTAAATATTGATTTTTGGAGAAGTGTTTTGAAAGTGTAAAGGATTTTTTGTGGTATTTTGAGTAAGCAATTTTTCAAATTATAAAACCAAATTTAATTAAATTCAATCATCCTCTTTTTTGATCTTTTTCAAATCTCTGTTTACGGCAATACTCGCATTAAGTTCGAATCCAAGCAATAATATAAACGAATTAATTTGTATCCACAGCATGACGACGATTATGGTTCCGACAGTTCCATACAATTTGTCATAAGCTCCAAATCTATCCACAAAAAAAGTAAAGCCCAGTAAAGTGAGTAAACAAAGAAGCGTGGCCAATGAAGCACCCGGCGAAAACCAGTTGAATCTTCGGAAAGTTGCAGCTCCAAATCTGTAGATCATCGATATTCCAAAATAAAACAACCCTATTATTGCGATCCACCGTAGCAGGTAAATCAGTGCAGGAGAAAAGCGATCAAGATGTATAAAATGGAGAATGCTATTTATCGGAATTCTGCCAATTACGACGAGCAGAGCAGATAGTAATACCAATAATCCCATCAGGAGCGTCAGCGCTATGGCAATTAACCTTTTTTTTATCCCAGATCTTTTTTTAAAAGTGGATTTGTGTGATTTTTCAAAACCTCTGAAAAGTGTCATCATTCCATTCGAGGAGAAAAATATAGTTAGTAAAAGCACAATAGACAATTGACCTGCACGGCTTTTTGTAGCCAATTTTCCCACATATTCAACCAAGTCCATCCGAACCTGAACTGGTAAAATCTTCACTTCCTGGATAGTCTCATCAATTAAATTGACAATAGTGCCTGCAAAATCAACTTCATTAGTTCCTTGAAAATAAATTTTTTGCTCCTCGGTCAGGTTCGGTAAAATTAAAAAATCAAAATGAGGCAAAACATACGGAATCAGAGTAAATACAAAAAGAATCAATGGAAAAAGCGAAAGAAAATAACTAAAGGCTACGGCATTAGCACGGGTAGCCAGGGCATGCCGTTTGAGCTCGTTAAGAATGAAAACTACAACGTCGTAAAACGGGACTTTAAAAAAGCCCGGCATAGACTGTTTTTTTGACCAGGCTATAATATTGACAATCAATGGTAGGTTGAAAATATAAGATCTGATTTCTTTGCCTGTCGGTAGTTTCAATTGGAATTATTTAACGATAAATCAAGTATTAAAATACTGGCTAAGTTCTTCTTTCAAATACTCAGGAGTAGGAATTCTCCTTTTTGTAGCAATATCCATAAAGCAAAGCCTAACGGTTGCGCCATTTACCAGGCGCCCTTTTTCATTAAATATCTCGTAATGAAAAGTAATGAACTGATCTGGTAAATGCCTTAAACTCGATTTTATTGTTAACAGTTCATCATAAAGAGCGGGTCTAATATAGCGAATAATCATTGAAGTGACGGGCATCATGATTCCATAGTCTTCTTCTATTGCTTTATAGGTTATCCCCACGGATCGTATCAATTCAGCGCGACCTACTTCATAGTATTGAGCATAGTTTCCATAATATAAATAGCCCATTTGGTCGGTCTCGCCATACCTCACCCGGATCTTTGTTTCGTGTTGGATCATTTGAAAGTTATAAGTTTAAAGTTTCTTTTTTGAAGTTTCAGATTCCCTCTTTTCAATCACAAACGTACTCAATAAAGCTAATAATCCAGAAAACCAAAGCGGTAAAATTATATAGTTTTATTTTATTGTCAAAAGATTGATTTTTCAGAATTAAAAGTTTTAAATCATTTTAAAATGATAACTTTAATTGATTGGTTCAATAAGTTTTCAGATTGTAGAATTCGACGATTTTTTTGTTACTTTGTAGATTATAACCAGTGGTTAATCTATAGTCATTGTGACTGATTGAACAGATCGTATTTTACAGCATTAGATATTATAATAATTATGTTTAAAAACCTCAAATCGCTTTTCATTGAAGAAGTTGATGACGGATCCAAAAAAGGTCAACCAGAAAAGCCAACATCGCAAGGAAAATCAGTAAAAGGAAAGGCTGAAAAACAACCGACTACTAAGACGGACGCCAAGCCGTCTTCTGGTAAAGCTAGTGCCAAATTTATGGAGATCCTTTTTAAAGCAATGGAAGATAACAATCTCGATGGATTCGATTACCTGGAGTTTAAACAATCACTGAAGTCACTGGAAAAAATGCCCATGGATGAACAAACACGGTTTAAATCGGCGTTTGCGATGGCTCAAACGATGAATGCGTCACCAGATGGTTTAATTCAAACTGCCAACCATTATCTTAATGTGTTGAAAAAAGAAGAAACAAAATTTGGCGAAGCTCTTGCAAACCAGAGAACAAAACAAATTGGTGATAAAGAGCAGCAATTGAAAGAATTCGGAACGGAGGTTCAAAATAAAACTGCTCAAATAAAAAAATTGACTTTAGAGATTGAGAAACTTCAAAAAGCAATTGATCGTATTAAGCAGGATTTAGCAAAAGCTTCTGTAAAAGTTGAATCGACTAAAAATGACTTTGAAGCTTCATACGACATCGTAGTGTCACAGATTACAAAAGATATTGAAAACATGAAGCGATTTTTAAAATAAGCTTCAGATATTTTAAATTAAAACTTTAAATTTTTTATTCTAAATGGATAATATTCAGGACTTTAAGAGAAAACCATTCTGGAAACGCCCTGAGGGAGTGACTGGGGCAATCGTAATGTCCGGATTGGTGATCGGAGGAGGATATTTATTGTATCAGGCATTGCCTTTTTTGATTGGACTTACCTCAAATATTCTTTATTTGAGTGGTATGTTACTGGTTTTGGGTGCCATTATTTATATGATTCTGGATCCAAAAATGCGCAACCTGGTTTGGTACATGTACAAAAGTGTGATGCGTTGGGTCACAGGATTATTTGTGCAAATTGATCCGATAGGAATTTTAAAATCGTACGTGGATGATCTGAAGAATAATCTTCGGAAAATGAACAAACAGATCAGCCAGTTGAGAGGTCAGATGCATAAGCTTAGGGAGATTATTCATAAAAACAAACGCCAGATTGAGAGTAATTTGAACCTTGCAAGCAAAGCAAAAGAGAAAAACAAACAATCCATGATGATTCTCAAGTCCAGAAAAGCAGGAAGGCTTAAAGAATCTAATATGCGATTGGAAGATTTGTACAAAAAAATGGAAGTCTTGTACAGAGTCCTAACAAAAATGTTCGAAAACTCGGAGATCATGATGGAGGACATCAAAGATCAGGTGGAGGTAAAAGAGCAGGAAAGAAAAGCTATTCATGCAAGCCATTCTGCTATGAAGTCTGCTATGAATATTATTGCAGGAGATAAGGACCAACGGTATATGTTTGATATGGCTTTGGAAGCTATCGCTGATGACGTAAGTCAAAAGGTTGGTGAGATGGAACAGTTCATGGAAATGTCTTCCAATTTTATGGATTCTGTAGATTTGCAAAATGGCGTATTTGAAGAAGAAGGTCTGAAGATGCTCGAAAAATGGGAGAAGGAAGGTGTTTCATTAATTTTGGGACAGGAAAAAGAAACGCTGGTTTTACAGGCCAACGATGATGCAGATGTGCTAGATTTAAATACTCCGATTAAAAAACCAATTCGCGCTGAAGGTCACACCAACCAATATGATAACTTTTTTGAATAATAAACTAATTAGACAAAATCATTGATTAGACTTTAAAACCTGAAAACTGACTTTTAAAAACAGAAAACCTAAAAACAAAAACAATGGCTAGACGTCTCACAACTTTTTCAAAATTTTTAATAACGCTTATAATTTTAGCTGCGATTGCCTTCGGTGGAAGGTATATTTTAAATGAAACAGAATTTGGCCGTAACCTGGTAAAAAGCTCCACTGAAGAAGGAGACTATGAAAAGAAAGATGAATCTGGAAAAGTAGATGATAGCGTAGTAAAGATTGGTGTAGTAACCTGGGGTGGATACGCCGGTGGACAATACTTCAATGAAGGGTTTGAGGCTAACAATAATTCTCGTTTTTATAATGATTATGGTTTTAAAGTGGAGTTTAAAATATTGGATGATTTTGACGCTTCCAGAGCTGCCTGGAAAAGCGATGAAGTCAATTTGCTTTGGGCTACGATTGATGCATTCCCCACGGAATCAGCCGGTTTGAAAGATTTTGAACCTCAGGTTGTTTTTCAAGCGGATTGGTCACGAGGTGGTGATGCGATCGTGGTTCGACGTGGAATAACAAAGGTTTCTGACCTGAAAGGGAAAAAGATCGCGGTAGCAGAGATGACCCCTTCTCACTCTTTTTTGCTTTGGTTGTTGGATGCCGGTGGATTGGGAATGAGTGATGTACAGATTGTTCCACAGCCTAATGCCATAGATGCTGCACAGGTTTTTAAAAGCAAGTTAGTAGATGCAGCTGTGGTATGGAGTCCGGATGATGAAGATTGTTTAAATAGTGTACCTGGTTCAAGAGTATTGGAAAGTACGCGATCGGCTTCCCATATAATTGCCGATGTTTTTATAGCCAAAAAGGAATATGTTGAAAGAAATGAAGAAAAACTGAGACAGCTTTATGAAGGTTGGATGCGAGGTGCTGCTGAAATTAACGCATCTGACGCCAACAAACGTAAAGCGGCGAAAATCCTTGCTGATGCTTTCGATGGTTTTGATGAAAACATGTCTTACAATGCCATCAACAATGTCCGGCTATGTACCCACGGAGATAACCTGGACTTTTTTAAGTTGAATCCAAAATACAAAGGAGTAACCGGCGAAAACCTTTACAGCAATATGACCAATGTTTATCAAAGCCTCAACTATGCTGATAAAAATGTTCCAAATTGGAGGTTAGTAGCCAATTCGAAATTGGTTAGCTCAACGGATTTGTCTGGAAACGAACATGCTTCTGAAGGACAAAAAGTTTTTGCTTCAGCTACCGAGTCTGATAAAACCCGTAGCGCCATTGCCACAAAAAGAGTTAGTATCAATTTCAGGACTGGTGAATACCAATTGAGCGAAAATGCTAAAACAATCATTGATTTGGAATTTGTAGATATTGCAAAAGCATTCGCCAATTCAAGGATTCGAATTGAAGGTAATACTGATAATGTTGGAAGTAGAAGCAGCAATAAAACACTTTCTTTGAAAAGAGCACAGTCAGTCGCAGATTACCTGGTATCAGAGCATGGTATGCCTTCCAATCGATTTATTGTAGTTGGAAACGGACCAGACAAACCCGTGGCTTCTAATGATACCAGCGATGGAAAAGCCAAAAACAGAAGAACAGATTTTGAACTGGTTCCTGAATAATCTTTCTTTTTTAAAATGTTGACCATTCTAGTTAAACGGGCGGTCTCTAAAGCTCTTTATAACACAATTTTAGATGTACTTATTCAAGCTCAGAGGTGAGCTCAATAAATCGCAATCCATAGTCTTAGGTTTAATAGGTTTTGTAATCTTTATTGCCTTATGGTGGTTGATGGCAGAAATTTTTTCAATCAAAAACCCCGTCATTGAAGGATTCGAAACTCGGTTACCGTCATCAATCGTACAGGATTCTACAAACCGCATTGATCTCGATTCTCTGGCCAGAGCGGATTCTATTCAATTTTCTAATGCCACCGAGTTTGAAAAGGTTTACCCGATTTTGCCTCCTCCGCTTAAAGTAGTGCAATCCTTTCCGGAACTGGTCAGAAAAGACGAATTGTTTCAAAATACCTTTCGTTCGATTTGGTTAAATGTACAGGGGTACTTTTGGGCAGTATTTATTTCGATATTTTTTGGGTTTATCATTGGGTTGTATCCCTTGTTTCGTGGACTTTTTAGTAAGCAGGTGGACGCACTTCGTTATTTACCGCTGACAGCTCTGACCGGCATGTTTATTATCTGGTTTGGTATTGAAGATCAGATGAAAATTGCTTTTTTGGCATTCGGTATCATAGTTTATTTATTGCCGGTTGTTGTTCAGCGCATCGATGAAGTGGGAGATGTTTATTTGAAAACAGTCTTTACCTTGGGGGCTGCTGATTGGCAAACTATTCGGACGGTTTATATTCCGTCAGTGATGTCTCGGTTAATTGATGATATCAGGGTTTTGACAGCCATTTCCTGGACCTATATCATAATTGCTGAATTACTCAATCGACAAGGTGGAATTGGTTCGTTGATTTATATCAAAGCCAGGCAGGGCCAAACCGAAAAGGTTTTTGCCATTTTGATTGTAATTATCATTATCGGTTTTTTGCAGGACAGGATTTTTGTTTATATGGATAGAAGGATTTTTCCTTTTAAATACAGTAAAACGATCCGCCCAGGTTTGCATGAGACTCAGTATGGTATTTATACCATTTTAGGGACGATCCTTCTGCTGTTACTAATAGGAGCCATATTCCCCGGAATATTGTCTTGGCTGAATATGGTTGTTGGTTTGATAATCCTCACTAGTTTATTATTGATTGTGTACGGAGAGTTTAAAATTTTTAATTCAAAGAGACAAAATGCATAACTTCAGCGATTCCGAGTTAAAAAATATTATTGAATTAAGAGGTATTAGTCAATCATATGATGGCGGTGAATCCTTTATTATCAAAGACCTGGATTTTTTGGTGGAAGACAAACACGCCCAAGGTCAATTTGTCGTGATCCTCGGAATGTCAGGCTGCGGAAAATCAACACTTTTAAGGTATATAGCCGGATTGCAGGAACCTACATCAGGATCAGTGGTATTAAACGGAAAACCGGTTGATAAAGACAATCGCGTCAGTATGGTTTTTCAACAATACAGTTCATTGCCATGGATGAGTGTATTGGACAATGTGGGACTCGCACTTAGATTCAAGGGAATTCCGAAAAAAGAACGCGACGAAAAAGCAATGGAATTGATCGAATTGGTTGGCCTGTCAGGCCATGAAAATAAATTTGCACAATATCCAACGCTTTCAGGAGGGCAGTTGCAGCGAGTTGCGATTGCAAGAAGCTTGC
>JANQFJ010000187.1 GCA_028277915.1 Saprospiraceae bacterium | reverse complement strand
TTTGGAAAGAAATTGCTGTCATTGTTGCAAAAAATGAAGCAGGTCAAATCACTGCTTTTCCTCCTGTAGAAATGGAATTCAATCCAGAGGCAAACCTTGTAGAACTACTGATTTGTCCTTCAAATATTTCGAATGAAATTCACCAAAAAGCTATTCAATTAGCTGAAGATGTGATCAATTCATACGACTTATGCGGTTTGTTGGCTGTGGAACTCTTTTTAGATCAAAATAACAATTTGCTCGTCAATGAAGTTGCTCCACGAACCCACAACAGCGGTCATCATACGATTGACAGTTGCACGACTTCACAATTTCAGCAGCAATTGCGGGCTGTTTCGAATATTCCGCTGGGAAGTACCAAAATGATGAGCCCGGCTGTAATGCTAAATGTATTGGGCGCTGAAGGGTTTACTGGGAATGCTCAATATGAGGGATTAGAAAAATGCATGGCTGTTGAAGGGGCGAAATTTCATATTTATGGCAAAACAACTACAAAACCTTTTCGAAAAATGGGTCATGTGACCGTAGTTGATGACGATTTGGAGAAGGCGAAAGAAAAGGCTAATTTCATAAAAAACACATTGCGAATCATCGCTTAAATCTATAAAAAATGAATGATCCAAAAGTCAGTATAATTATGGGCTCCGATTCAGATTTGCCAGTGATGCGACAGGCAGCTAATGTTTTGAAAGAGTTGGGAGTCGATTTTGAACTAACTATCGTCTCTGCCCATCGTACTCCAGTTCGAATGTTCGAGTTTGCTAAAAATGCACATTCGCGGGGAATTAAAGTGATCATTGCAGGAGCTGGCGGAGCAGCGCATTTACCGGGCATGGTCGCTTCATTGTCGCCACTTCCCGTGATTGGTGTACCCATAAAATCTTCAAATTCGATTGATGGCTGGGATTCTGTTTTGTCTATTTTGCAAATGCCAGGTGGTGTTCCGGTAGCTACAGTTGCTCTAAATGGTGCAAAAAATGCAGGAATTCTGGCAGCACAAATTTTAGGAAGCCATGATGAGGATTTACTACAAAATGTCCTTCGTTTTAAACAACAACTCTCCGAAGGCGTTGCTCAAAAATACCGCAGACTTGAAGATACCGGTTATGAAAATTATAAAAAATAAAAGGGAATTGTTCTTAAGTTGAACAATCCCCTTTTAATTTAATCAACAAAATAAATCTATAACGGAGTTAGTAAAAATTCTACTCTGCGATTTAAGGCTCTGTTTTCTTTTGAATCGTTTGGCACCAAAGGATTGCTTTCACCGGAACCTCCATACCCCACTCTTTTCGAAATAACCCCATTCTTTACCAAATAATCATAACAGGATTTTGCTCTTTTTTGAGAAAGAATCAAATTACTGTTTTGCCCTCCTATATCATCCGTGTGACCAATGATCTCCAAACGATAATCTGGATAACGGTTTAAAACTTCAATGACTTGGTCCAATACCGGATAAGATTCTTTCTTTAAAATTGCTTTTCCAGATTCAAATTGGATGGCCTGCAGGGCATAATCCAGCACCGCCTTGTCTTCCTGCTTAATCAGCGGACATCCATCCGGTGAATGAGGAGCCGGAGAATTTGGACATTTGTCATCCATATCAACGATGCCATCACCATCTGAGTCAGGACATCCGTTGAAACGCCCTTCACCTGCAGCATGCGGACAATCATCTTCCGAGTCCATAATTCCATCTTCATCAGTATCCGGACAACCCGCAATACTTCCTGGAGTATGCGGGCATTCGTCCTCATCGTTTAAAAAACCATCATTGTCCAAATCCAGGATTGGACATCCGCTATTGGATTGTGGTCCAGCTTCTTGGGGACAATTATCATCTTTATCGATAATGCCGTCACCATCCGAATCGGGACATCCGTTTAATTCAGATGTACCGGCATCCTGCGGACAATCATCATCTCGGTCAGACACTCCGTCATTATCAGTATCTGTTGGAATTTCTATTACGGGCTCATTTTGCCCGAGCATATAGCCGATACCAACGCCGTATTGAATGTTATCGGAAATGTTAGAAAGTTCCAGGCGATACTCAGCCTGAAAATTGATCACTATTGCCTTCCCAACTCTCACATTTAAACCCAATCCAAAAGGGATTTGAAAATCGACTTCGTTGAAATCTACGATGGTCGAACCAAGCCCTGCAAAGGCATAAGGAATGACCATCCGGTTCTCTTTGTATAATTGCCCCTGAGCTATAAAATCCAATCCGACAAAGGTTTGATTGTCCACACTTTCTGGTACATTGAAAACCCCAATTTTCAAAGGTATTACTCCATTTAAATAAGGGTTTAAATTTCGCAAGTAATCCAGTTCAAAACCGCTCGTAATGTTGCTATACTTGGCCAGTTCGCCCATAGGAGGTGTATAATGATCTACCCACAATTTTTTAGCATAGATACTATTAGATCTGTCAGGGCTTTGAGCATTAATGTTTGCTAAGGACACTACAAATACCAAAGCAAAAAGTAAAAGTATTTTTTTCATGTTTTTGGAATTTACTGTATTTCAGTCGTTTTTAAATGATTATGTTTTAAAATATTAAAATCAGTCTTAAGCTAATTAAATCAAAAACATTACCACTTTTCACAGCACGAAAAGCAGCTTGTCGGAATGGGTAAATTATTGAAAACGGTAGGGAATCGTTCAGCCTGAATACACTGAAACAAAGGTATTTTTAATACTATTCATTCAATCTTTGAAAGTTTTTCAATAGCTTCTTTTAATCGATTGATATCTTCTGCCTGTCGATTGATCATTTTCTTTTTTGTAAAAATGGTTTTCAATCTATAAAAAAAACTTTTGGGATTCAATTCGGAGGTAACTGTTAGTTGGGTATTGTTTTTTTTGGTCGGTTTTAAATAATTTCTGATAGTAATCTCTACAAATTTATTACGCAAAATGCCTTCAAGCAATCTATTCTCTTCATTGGCGATGATTTCTTCTACAAATTCTACATTGCGACCGTTTTCATCGTAAAAGTGTTTTGAAGTCGAACCGACTTTGCCTGGCTCACCTTCTAAATGCTCAAGTCTTACAAAATTTTTTATCCAAAGAATTAAATTTTCTTCGTCCATCAAAAAATCATAAACTTCGGATGGAGGTTTATCGATTTCGACAACGGTTTCAATTTTCATTGAAAATAAATTTGGTTTGCCATTCAAATATAAGAAAAATGGAACGAACCTTAGAAAGCTTTTCTAATTAATATTTTTTCTATTCGATTGCGTAAAATTCAAAAGAAGCTCTGGCAGGAGACAGACTGGCATTTTTTGCTCCTTCGGCAATAATGTAATATTCTGTCTCTTTAGTTTTTTCAATACTGACACTGAAAATTCCATCATCGAGTATATCATCGCCATCCATTCCATCATCGCTCATTTTAATTCTTTGAAAAGGCGCATATTTTTTAAGCCTATAGCTTAAATACACTGATTCCGCTTCATCAACTTTGGCAGTTATCAATGTTTTTTCACCATCGTTGCTGTGATTGACTTCTGAAATCAAAGGAGCTTTTTTTCTGATCAAGGGATGATTGCTAAGGTATTCTGTGCGGGTTTCCATCAATTGAGCGATGCCAATGATCTTTGATTTTCCTGTTGAGGAGCTTGTGTCCAGGTTTTCTCTGAATCCTTCAAAAGTATAGAGTTTATTAGAATCCGATTCAACGAAAGTTGCTATGGTATCACGGATCATTTGTGCTTTGTCGAGATATGCTTTATTAGAAAAATTTTCTTCCAAAATCGTTTTCAAATGAGCAATATAAATCTTCCGATAAAGGCTGTTTTTCAATAAATTGGTGACCAGTGGTCGTTTTTCATTTTGGTGTTTGTAATGAATGAAAGGACTCAATTTTTGCATTTTTTCATTGGAAAGAGCAGGTCCTAAGCCATCAAAACGGAAACCTCCAAAAGACATATTCATATCCCAGGGTATCGGATGAAATATTCCAAAAGAATCGCGATAGAGGTAATAGTTATGGCATAAACGACCAGTATAGCTATCGAGATTTACGAGCACATTATTGAAAGCATGCATCCAAAGAACCTGATCTACATTCAAAACACTTTCTATATCCTCAATATTCTTATTGAGTACTTTTGTCAGATGGATAAGATGGTTCCATCCATGTTTTGACTTCAATTCGTAAAGGTTGTAATAACATAATGAATCTTCGCCGAGATACATTAATGAAGCTTTATCTCCCTTGGGACAACCTTCAATTTCTTCCGCATGCCAGGTAGGGTCACATTTAAAAAGTGTTCCTTTTTTGTACCCAAAATATTTTTTTAGAAATTTTTTATCAACCGATTCAGTGCTATTATACAGGCCCAGGTATCGATCGTTGACATAAAGTCGAGCATAATTGGCTCTTGGAGAAGGCATATATTTACCGGCGATATCGTAGGATAGCACTTCTCTCAAAAAACTGGGATCTTTAAAGATATTGGAGAGTTTTAAGGATTTATATTCCTCATAAAAGCGTTGTCCGTCTTTAATAAAGTCCGCTTTTATATTAAAAGGCAGTTTTGAAGCACCAGAATTTCGAACACTAAAATAAGAGCTATTCCCTTTGTAACGGACTCCCACACTATCATATAAAACATCATCGACTGTAACTTTCCCGACAATTCTGTCATCATGCCCCAGTTCTTTCAGTGAATCAAGATATTGTTCCCATGGCTCAATGTTGAGCTCCAGTTTTATTTCAGGAATATTAATAATATCATAAAGATCTTGAGCTGTGACCGGAAGTGTCAAAAAGAGGAATAATGAAAAAAGTAAATTCCTGTCCATAAATTGATATGATATGTTTGAGATGATCCATAAATGGGATCGTTAAAATTTAAAAGCCTATTTTGCTTTAACAATTGTTAAACTGGTTTAGCTTTTAAAAAATTGTCATGAGTTTTCAAAAATGCTATCTATTCAAATCCTCAAGGTTTGATGTTGATGGATTAAACATATAATTCGCCGGAGTAAAACTTGCAGCGGCCGCATTCTCTGAAAGAATAAAATACTCTATAGCTCTTTTACCTTTGTCAGGCACAACTGTTACACCGAAAACTTTATCTCCAGGTTCTCCATCATTATTTTTGCCGTCATCGCTCATAAATGCTTTTTGGTATTTTCCGTTAGGATCAAACCGATAATAAAGCACCACGCGTTTTGCTCTTTTTTCAACAGTCGCTAAAATATTAAAATTATCGATGGTTTCATTTGAAAATTTCGCTCTCCGAGTTACAACAACATCTTCAACCACAGGTGGAAAAACGGATACCTCTGAGTTCTTTTTCAAAAATTTGGACCGCTTGGACATCAACTCCACAATTCCAGGAATTTTACTCCTTTTTCCGATAGTTGTACTTAGGCTTGTTTCAAATTCTTCCGGAGTGTATGCTTTGTTCTGATCTTCTTCAAGATGTGGCTTAATCAGTGACTGCAATTTTTTAGCCTGTTCTTCATAAAAACCATTTTCGAAATTATCATAAACAATGGTGCGGATATGATTGATGTAAATTTTTCTGAGTAAAGGATCTTCCAACAATTTGCTTATCAATGGTTTAGTTGGATTGTCATTGTGTAAAAGCGGATCAAGTTTTTGCAAATCTTTCAACTCCAAATCAGAGCCCGAACCGATGGATTTAAAGCTTCCAAAAGCATAGTTCAGGTCCGATATTATTGTGTTGAATTGTCCATTCGCATCTTTGTAAAGATAATAATGCTGGCTATTTGCTCCGCTATAACTGTTCAGATTTACCAGAACATTGTTAAAAGCCAGCATCCAGAGAGTTCGATCAATGTTAAGCATATCCTGCAAACCGTCGATATCTTCATTTAATCTTTTGGTCAATTCGATCAGATCATCCCAACCATCTTTTGATTTCAATTCAAAATTTCGGGTATAACAGGTAGCTTTTGATTCGTATTCCAATGAAGCATAAATATTCTTTTTGCAACCTTCAGGAGCAGCTTTGTCGTCAGTTGAAACAGGGGTACATTTAAAAAAACTATTGTCGCTCGATCCAAAATGCTTATTCAAAAACTGTTCGTCAACTGCTTCAATATTTACAAGCAAACCATAATAATCATCATTGATCGACACCTTCGCATAATTGGCCTGAGGGCTTGGCATATATTTACGGGCGATCTCGTATCCAAGTACCTCTCTTACCATACTCGGATCACGCAAAGCATTAGAAAGTATAAGTGTTTCGTATCCTTCGTGATTTTGATTTTTATTGATGTAATCCAGTTTTACAAAAAGCGCATTGTGAGTTCTGCCTGGTTTAAAGGATTTTGTTTTTCGGTATCGAACACCTACGTTTTCATAATTTTCTCCTTCAATTTCGATATTTCCGATCAACAATCCATCTCCATAAATGCGCATAGAATCAAGTAAATCAGCCCAATTATTTTGTTCGAAAGTTATTTTAATTTGACGAACTGTTTCTACATTATAAAAACCATTCTTCATATCGTTATCCTGTCCAAAAGAAGAATTAGCAAGGATAATTAACCCAAAAAACAATAAAATCTTTTTTTTCATTTTAGTA
>JANQFJ010000179.1 GCA_028277915.1 Saprospiraceae bacterium | reverse complement strand
GCCATCTTAAAATTATGCAAACTGGCAGTTCCTTCAATATTATCTGGAGTATTTCCTTTTAAATTGGCTTCGAATTCACCTCTAAATCCAAGGTTTTTTTCATAAAAATTCAATGCTTCAAGATTGATGGTATCCATATTGAGTGACAATCGCATATCTTGTAAACTATCGTTGAGATCGATCGTACCCTGGAAATCAAAACGCAGGTTTTCGTCCTCAGCTTTGGCGACACCTTCAAATCGTTTTTTTAAGAAATTACCGTTAAGCGATAGGTTTTTGTAAGTATAATCATTATAATTTAAAGCAGATATTCTACTTGCTGCTTTGAAGTTTAAGTCGTTGACATTCAGTCCGCTACCTTTGGTTGAAAGGTTTAAGCTGGTTGGTCCAAAAGCATTGCCCAGAATTTTTGAAAGATCAAAATCGATAAAGTCCAATTGACCATCATAATTTGCATTTTGATAATCTTTTTCAAAATCTATGATCAAGTCCGTTTCCATATATCCCGCTTCTGTTTGGAAATTTCCTGCGATTTCAAAATCGTGGATTGTTCCTTCAAAATTTCCTTGAAATCGTACAAGCCCCAAACTGTCCAAAATAGATGGAAATTTAGTATCGGTAATAGCTTGTAAATCATCTGAATTTACAGACAGATTTTCAGCATCCACCTTAAAAATGGTTTTTTCAATATCCGGCAAACCACGAATGTCCAAATCGCCTAAATAGTTTGTGGCAGATTGTGTAATCAAACTCAGGTCTTTTCCTTTTAAATTGTTTATGGGACCTTGCAAGTGTCCGGAGAAATCGATTTTACCCAATGCTGCAAATCCTTCAGGGAGTGGGATGTTTTTTGTCAGGTAGCTAAATGAATGATAATCGGTCTGTAAATTTTTTACATGGAGATCAAAGTCGGGATCGCTTGTTAATTGAGCGATAGAGCCACTAGCTTGCAGAGAAAATATTTCACCAATTTTACCATCAAATTTTTCAAATGAGATTTTGTTTTTTTCGAGTGAAATGTTCCCATCCAAGGAAATGGTTTCGTTGACATCTGTTTTCATTACAGGGATATTTCTGAGAGTGCTAACAAGATCCGTCAGATCGCGATAGGCTATTTGGCTGTTTTGGAAATTTGCTTCCAGCTTCACCTTTTCCATAAAATTGAAGAGGTCACCAAAATCATCAAAAGACAACTCAATATCACCTTCTACAGAAGAATGTTGCGTTTCGACACTAAGATTTTTAGCCGTAAAATTGTTATTATTTATACTAATCCTGGTACTGAGATTATTCAAATTCATACCGCTGTGATCACGAACGGCCACCTTTTGGATAATTGCGTTTATTGTAGTGTTTTTAAAGAGTATGTCGCTGATATTCAGCGAGATGTCCTTAAGATTTAAATAATTGTAATCAACTCCGTTAGTTTGTTTTTCGGCATTTAAATTGGAAAATGAAAAACGGGATTCTTTTAATTTAAGGTCATTCGCAATGATTTCCCAACCGAAGCTGGGGAATGCCAATTTTGGAGTATCATTTGGAGGAATTTGTTCGCTTGAAAGACTAGTAAAATCAACAGAAGATTTGTCTAAGGATAATTCAGAAACTGCAATTTTTTTGTTGCTGAAATCCAAAGTTTGAGCATCAATGACGAGTTTTCCAACTGATGTTTGTAATTTAAAACCACCATCATTTTCATCTGTCATTTTAAACCTTGAATCTTTTACAATGACTTCGCCGATGCCAAATGTCCAGTTCGAAGAATGTTCTTTTTTCTTTTTAGCCTGTTCATCCTTATTGTCAAAAGCATCAATGATAAACTGGAAATTGTATTGGTTTTCATTTCGTTTTTTTAACAGTTTAGATACCGCTCCTTCCAATTGAACTGAGTTTAGGAAGATTTCTTTTTTTAAAAGGGAAAATATGCCGATATCTGTTTTAAGTTTTTTAGCAAAAATTAGCGTGTCAGCTTTTTGGTCTTCGATAAAAACTCCTTCCAGCACGGCGGTTTTGAAAAAATCGAGATCTACTTTTTGAATATTTATCTTAGCCTGAAAAGTATTACTGAGGGTATTGGTAATCTTTTGTACCAGCCAGTTTTGAATTCGCGGAACCTGGATCAGGATGGAAACCGTCAGAAATAGTATCAACAAAGTTATTATGCTGATTTTTAGGAACTTAAATGACTTTCGAAGGTACTTATTCATTTCAGGTTTGAAAATGTAAAAATCGTATACCCGTTAAAATTATCAAAAAGCTTTGAATAATTGGTGGTTCAAAGTAAATCACTGCAAATTAATGCAAATGGCAGGAATTGATGTTTAAATCAGAAGAACTGGCTTTCTTTATTTTGAAAGAAGAATTTTTTGGCTGAATTGAATATTTTCCCCGCTTAACCGGAGGATGTACATTCCGGGCACTCTATCTTTTATATCAAAAGAGAATTGATCATAGCTTACATTGCTGATCCTCTTCGTCTCGATAAGCCTTCCGACCATGTCATAAAGTGAAACTACCAGTGATTTTTCGGGTTGTTCTAAGTCTATCTCAACAAGGAATTCACCATTGCTTGGATTTGGATAAACCGAGACTGAGGAATTATCTAATGTTTCCTTGCTGGAAATGGTCGATCCCAAGTCTTCTATTTTAAGATCGTCAATTTGCAGGGCATATTTATCTTCATCGCTTATAACATGCAAGCCAATGCTGATAGTAGCGTTTGCAGTGGATTGAAAATCAAAGGTTTTAACATTGTAGTCTGGATATGCGTTATCGATGGGGTCCATGATCCAACTTGCTCCTAAAATGTAAAAATCATCGGAAGATTGGGTTTCGGAAAAACCGACTTCAAGTCGTTCTTCATAAACGATACTGCCGGATTTGGCACAAGCATAAGAAAAAGTAAGCCTGTATGCGTGATTTTCTTTTATTTGAAAACAAGGGGTGAATAAGTAGTCATCTGCTGAAGTGATACCGTTTTGATTCCAAAAGTAAATAGCCATGCCTTCGCCATTATTTGGCCCCCAATCATTATTGGACCCTTGAGCAAATTGCCAGGAAGTATTGTCGCCGTTTGCATTTTCGATTTCCCATCCGGTCAATGATTGATTGCTTTCAAATCCCATGCTCAGTGAGTTCGCTGAAATATCAAGACAGCTGCTTGGGCATTGATTAGCTCCGTTGTCAGCTAAGTTGCTGCGAATGCCATTTAAAACGCCTCTCATTACATTTTTTTGCCCCTGCGTAAACAAATTCATGCAATGATCATCAGTATAATCCATGAAATTCATGTACATATCATTGCTGCCGCAAGAAAAACCCTGAGAGGGACAACCAAAGTAAGAGAATCCTGAATTTGGTGTGTCGCTGATTCCATCATCACTTGAGCAACCGATTGGATTGCCATTAGAATCGTCATCACCCCAAATATGAGGCATGCCAAGGTAATGGCCAACTTCGTGCACTGCGGTGCGCCCCTGGTTGGTCGGATCAATGTATCCAAAATGATTGTGATTAATTACAACACCATCGGAAGTCGTGCCAACCATAGTTTGAGTGGGCAGAAAAGAGTAACCCAACCAATCATTGTTTGGTAAGGTAATGGACCAAATATTTAAATAATTATTAGAATTCCAGGAAGTGTTGGGTTTGACATTATTCTCAATAAAATTGATTGACGGAATGGCTGCATACTGATGCCGAGTAATGCCTTCGGTCGGATTTCCAAATGGATCGGTTTGTGCAAGACAGAATTCGATTTCAGTATCAGCAGCAACAGGTTGGAACTCAGCCGGTGTTTGAGAAGCATCGGCATTCATTCGGCGGTAGTCGTTGTTGAGAATATCAATTTGCGATAAAATCCGGTCGTTTGGAATGTTACTTCCATTGCCTAAAGGTTCTCCAAAGTGGATGACATGCACCACCACAGGAATGTGAATGATGGCGTTAAGGTCGCGTTGTACTGCGTTTTGGGCTAGTTCCGGTAGAATATTATGAAGGTAATGTTGAACTTCGTCATGGTATCCCGGAGTTGTATTTTCCAACTCATGGACCATATATTGAAAGCCACATTTTTGATTTTCGAGTGTTTGTGCAATTGAAAATAAAGGGAAAACAAAAACAAAATAGAAAAGTAATAGGCGTGACATATCAATGGATTTTAAAACATAACAGCTTTTTTCAAAGATGGTTATGTAAAAGCAAATCTAATTTACATGAATTGAATGAAGCACACTTAAAATAAAATGACAATTTATTAGAATTTTTGTGAAAATGTTTGCCAGATAATAAGTATTTTGATTACTTGCCTCTCCGAATATTACACCTTATGACTTATAAAACCCAATTTTCAAAACATGTTCATACCACTTAAAAAAGAAGAATTAGAAGCCGGATTGGATCATATCAGGCAATCCCCTAAGGATTCAGGTGTTCTGGAACTCATCGTCCGGCGACCTGCTGAATCCAAACGCGAAGTTTTGGACGAAGGAGTGCTTGATTTAGAGGAAGGCCTCGTAGGTGACAATTGGCGAACCAGGGGTAGTTCTCGTACCACCAATGGCCTTGGTCATCCTGATATGCAGATCAATTTGATGAATGCCCGTGCTATTGCACTCATTGCTCGAAGCAAAGACCGTTGGCAATTAGCCGGTGATCAGCTTTATGTTGATTTTGATTTGAGTGATGAAAATTTATCTGCCGGTGATCAACTCTCTATTGGTACGTCAATAATTGAAGTAACTGCAATTCCCCATAACGGTTGTAAAAAATTTGTAGAACGCTTCGGTTTGGAAGCCATGAAATTTGTTAATTCTCCGATTGGAAAACAACTGCACCTAAGAGGGATTAATGCGAAAGTCATTAAACCCGGGACGATAAAAACTGGCGATATAGTTTCAAAAGTTTAAGATTAATATCAAAAGTCTCAAATACAACAGGAGTTATTCACAACTTGTTTACATCAGAAAATTGTTCTTTTTAATTTTTAATAATTCTGCCGTTACTTACAAATTGTCCCTGTTCTGTTTTCAGTAAAAAATAATAAACACCGGTTGAGAAATCTTTTATATCAAAATAATATTGTCCCATACTTTCGATTTGCCGGACTATTACTGCCTGTCCAAGTTCATTATATAATACGAACTGGAGGTTTCGGATTTCATCACTTTCCAGCTTCAAACTTAGCCAATCCGATGTCGGATTTGGAAAAAGATCTACTTTTAAATCAACTGTCAAAGTATTCACTGAGGTGACGATTACATCTAGCGTTTGGCAGCTTGTATCAGCTCCGGCGATGTTCGAAACAATTAAACAAACTTCGTACATGCCGTTTGTAGCATAGTTATGTGATGGATTTTGATCAGTACTCACATTTCCATCACCAAAATCCCACATCCATGAATCAGGCTGGTTGGTGGACAGATCCATGAAATCAACTTCGCCTTGCCCCTGATCCGTGTAGGTAAAAGCAGCTACAGGTGCGGCAACTACCTCAATGTCAATCATTTGACAATTTGTATCAGATCCTGCGCTGTTTGTAGCAGTGAGACAAACATTATACATCCCAGAAGAGGCAAAAGTATGTGATGGGTTTTGCAAAGTGCTGGTGTTACTATCACCAAAATCCCACATCCATGAAGTTGGTTGATTCAAGGATTGATCTGTGAAATCAACTACCCCTAAGCCCTGATCGATGTAAGTGAAAGCAGCAGATGGAACCATGATAGTTGGATTAAGGTCTTGATATTCCACATAAGAAATCTCACCATCTTGTATGTCAACACTAACTAAAATACCTTTACTGTCTTTTGAATACCAATTGTAAGAAGTGTCAATACTCATATCAGTTAAAAGGGTTTGCCAGATCCCAAACAAATAAGCTTGACTAGTGTCATAGGAAGTTGTGATGGCTTCTTCTCTCAAACCATCAAAAGAGCCTAGAGGAGTAATAACAGTCCCATAGCCGTCGAAATTTACATTTTTAACCTCTCTGCTTATTATTCTAATAGAATCAAATCCAAGATCACTGCCATCTGCAGTAATTGAAAAGCCACTTTCATCCATATAGCTAGTACCATATGTCGTTGGGAGTTCAATAAACTTTATGCTCGGATCGTAAACTAAATCAAAATAGTCTCCCATCCCTGAGGTATCGACAGATACTCCTAAAAATAGGGTAGCAGTGCTGTTAATCTCCAGATAACTGATATCTCCACCGGATTCGACAGCCAGAGTTGCTGTCGGGAATGAGTTTTCTCCTGGAGTGCCCGTAGGGCTTATAAATTCCGAAATAGTCGTATCAATTCCTATAAGACCAGAAAAATCATAAGTTTGATTTGCTCCCGGAGATCCTATGGAAATCCCAGGAGTAACATCTGCCTCAATAGCGGCTTGTACATCACCAATCATAGGCACGTCTGACTCAGTAATCGTAATTTGTGCGTTGAGATTGCAACTAAAGACAAGCAAAAAAATGATTTGTGAAATTACTTTTTTCATGGTTCATTTGATTTTTGTGTTTATTAAATACTTGGGTATTCTCGAATTTAATGATTTAATTTGGCTTTTTAGATATTACTTTAATTTTTGATTTAGACGAGACAGATTGGATGATTTTTGGAACTAAATATTACTGCAATTGAGTCTTTTGAAAATGAAGTTTAACTTTACAACTATTGAAACATAAATGATGAATCCCGAAGGCAAAAAAATATTGGTGGTAAGATTCAGTTCAATTGGAGATATTGTTCTCACCAGCCCTGTTGTTCGATGTTTAAATGAGCAAATTGGTGCTGAAGTACATTTTTTAACTAAAGATGCTTTTCAGGCAATTGTCGATCCAAATCCCTTCATAAAAAAAGTTTACAGTATAAAAAATGGAGTCAGCGAAGTAATCAGCCAGCTCAAAAAAGAAGCTTACGATTATGTGATCGATTTGCACAAAAATATCCGAAGCCTTCAGGTCAAAATGGCTTTGAAAACTGCAAATTATTCTTTCCACAAACTTAATTTTGAAAAATGGTTGATGGTCAATTTCAAATTGGATCGCTTGCCAAACATCCACATTGTAGATCGATATCTTGCCACAGTTGCCGATCTTGGTGTAAAAAATGACGGTAAAGGCTTGGACTATTTCATCCCTGCTGAATTGGAAATTGATGCAGCTCAGTTAATCGCGACAAAATTGAATGAAAAACACGTCAAATTTATCGTCTTTGCCATTGGAGCAGCACATGCCACAAAACGACTTCCTACCGAAAAGATCATTGAAATTTGTAAAAGGATCAATATACCCGTAGTGTTGCTTGGTGGGCCCGGAGATAGAGAAACTGGCGAACAAATCCAAAAGGCTGTTGGCCCTCCAGTGGTCAATACCTGCGGATCTCTGAAGGTGCACGAATCAGCATCAATGATCCGTCAGGCATATAAAGTCATCACTCACGATACCGGTATGATGCATATTGCCGCTGCTTTCGAAAAAGATATCATTTCGATTTGGGGCAATACCATTCCTGAATTTGGGATGTATCCTTATTACCCGAATGGGATAAATAATAATATTACGGTTGAAATAAATAATCTTTCCTGCCGACCCTGCTCAAAAATAGGCTATCAAAAATGCCCAAAAAGACATTTTAACTGCATGAATCAAATCAATATGGAAAGAGTTGCAGATCTGGCGAACAATTGATGATTTTGGAATGAGAATTTTGGAAATGCCGAAGAGGATGTGTTAAAGTTTTGTTGAACAAATACTAAATATAATCGTAAAGTAAGCGGCAACAAAATTCGAAGACTTTCGATATAAACTTAATAGAAACAGGTAGCTATATAGGTTGTTTTTTATAATATTGAAAATGGATGAGAGACATAACTGACACTTGATTGTAATTGTCATGTCTTCATTAATTTGTGTTTTGTCGTTTATAGGTTATTTTAAAAAAGGTAAGAGTTGGCTATTTTGGCTTTAACATCTAACTTGCTGCTTATTCTTCAATAATTTTGAGAAAAAAACCTATTTTCGCATTTTACTAATATTGTGCAAATACTGAATTTAAATTTAATGCAAAAAGAAAGTTTATGAAATTTGTAAAAATTCTACTCTTTTTCCTTACTGTTTTCTTTTGCCAGTCTGCTGTTGCGCAGGATATTCACTGGACGATGTACGATATGTCACCTTTGACGCTCAATCCTGCCAATACAGGTGCTTTTGAAGGGACTTTCCGCGTAGGCGGGATTTATCGTGATCAGTACAATAGTATTTCAAGTGCTATTGGATATAAAACGCCTTCTTTTTATATAGATGCTCCAATTATTCCAGGATTTGGAAAAAATGATTGGGTTGGCCTCGGAGGGGTTTTGTATAATGATCAGGCTGGTGCCGGAAAATTGAACAATTTGGGTACTTTGGCATCTATTGCCTATCATCTGGGTTTAAGTAAAAAAGGCACATCTCACCTGACATTAGGAGTGCAGGGAGGTATGGTACAACGCAGTGTGGATGTCACCAATACAGGCTGGGTCTTTGAAGATGAGTTGCCAGTTGATGTAAATCCTAACGGAGGGCTGGATCCAAGTCCAAACCGAAGTGCTCTTGTAGGGGAGAAGCAATATGTTGATATTAACGCGGGGCTTATGTTTACAAGCAAATTGAACAAAACAATGGACATGAGAATAGGCCTTGTTTTTAAACATATTACTCAGCCGGAATATAATCTATCGAACAGCAGAACTGAAAAATTGCCAATGAGAATAACGGGTCACGGTACATTCAATATCGGTCTTTCAGACAAGTGGATGCTTTCACCATCGTTTCTTTTCAATAATATTTCAAAAATGAGCGAAGGAATGGTAAAAGCCGTGCTAGGGTATCATTTCAATCCTGATTTGACACTACGGTTTGGGCCTGCTTATCGCTTGGGTGATGCAGCAGCTGTTATCGTTGGAGTGAATTACAAGCAGATTAGAGCAGGTGTAAGTTATGACAT
This sequence comes from Saprospiraceae bacterium, assembly GCA_028277915.1. GTDB lineage: Bacteria > Bacteroidota > Bacteroidia > Chitinophagales > Saprospiraceae > JAHDHW01. Next base: position 21,401 of record JANQFJ010000179.1, on the reverse strand, counting down.
TACTTTGTCTGAGCTAAACAATGCCAATAATTATCAAGGTGGATTTGAAGTAGCGGTATCTTATATCGCTCGTATTTTCAAAAAACCTGTTGCAAAGCCAGTTATCTTTTGTCCTCGCTTTTAACATAAGACTATCTGCGTTTAAATTACGTTTTGTAAAAGTGTTCATTTATTAAAACTACTAAACACTCAAAATCAGTAAAAATAAGATGATGAGAAATCTCCTTACCATATTTTTTACAGTCCTTTCTGCTTGTGCAATAATTGCTCAACCATTAAACAGAGCAACTCCTGAAGCAAATCTCAAGTTTGCTGAAGAATTGTACGAATCGCAGGATTATTACAATGCACTCGAAAAATATGAGCTATATTATGACGAATACAAAGACTTAAATGTAGCTTTTAAAATTGCTAATATCAACGAGCAACTCCGTGATTACCGCAAAGCGGAACGATCCTACAAGCGTATCGTCAACAAACGATCCAAGAAAGAACCAAATCCATATATGCCTGATGCTCGCTTTAAATATGCTCAAATGCTAAAAATGAACGGTAAATATGCCGATGCACGAGCTGAGTTTCAGTTGTACATTAGCGAGGCGGAAGATCCTGCTATGATTAAAAAAGCTAAAAGAGAAGTGGCTGGTTGCGAATTAGCGATGGAACTGGATGAGATTCCTGGTCTTACCATTGAAAATGCAGGGAAAAAAGTGAATTCAAAATATTCTGAATATTCACCGGTACTAGTGGATGGAGACAAGATGTTTTTTACGGCTATAAAAGCTGATGAAGTTATAGTCATCGAAGATTCGAAAGAAGATTTCCATTCAAAAGCTTTTATATCAAGAAAAACAGATAAAGGCTGGGGAGAGCCTAGTCCGCTTGGTGTCAATATAAATCGTGAAGATTATCACATCGGAAATCTGTGTTTGTCAGAAGATGGTGAGACAATGTATTTCACACGTGCCCTGATAACGAATAGTTTGCTTACAGAGAGCAAACTTTATGTCAGTAAAAAAGGCTCCAGTGGCTGGGGCGGCGCCGAAATGATAGAAGGAATCAACGGAGACTATCTCGTCAGACAACCTGCAGTAGGTGAATTGTATGGTCAAAAAGTGATATTCTTTACCTCAAACATGGGTGATGAAGGCGGCAATGATCTTTATTATTCTACCATTAAAGGAGATTCCTATTCTGCACCTGTGAGTCTTGGAGATGTCATCAATACTGATGGTGATGAAGAAACTCCTTTCTACAGAGACGGTACTTTGTACTTCAGTTCTACAGGGCATATAGGTATGGGTGGTTTTGATATTTTTTCCTCCACCTGGGATGGAAATAATTGGAGCGAGCCGATCAATATGGGCAAAGGGTACAATTCTCCGGTAGATGATTTGTATTTTTCAATTGACGCTGAAGGATACAACGGCTTTTTGGTTTCGAACAGAGAAGGTACAAAATCTGCTCATGGCAAGACCTGCTGCAACGATATCTGGACCGTCAGTAAAGAAAAAATTGTGGTACAGCTGGTTGCAACAACATTTGCAGATAAAGAGCCATTGAATGGCGTTACAGTAACCCTGATCGAAATAGAAGACAACGTAGCAGGAGATCCGGTTGACAATACAAAAGAAAATACAAATTCATTTTCTTTTCCAATCAATAGGGATGTATCATACACTGTTGTTGCTCAGAAAGATGGATATGTAGGTGATACAATTATGTTTGAAACTGCTGGTATCACTGCATCAATGGTTATTGAAAAGCAACTTTTCCTGACGCCGGAGGAACCTGAATATGAGACTTATACTATTGATCAGCCTATCGAATTGGAGAATATTTTTTACGATTTTGATAAATGGGACATTTTGCCGGATGCTGAAAAAGATCTCACTGTTTTGTTGGAATTGATGAATAAATATTCAAACATGGTCATTGAGCTTTCTTCACATACAGATAGCCGTGGAAAAACCCGATATAACCAGCGCTTGTCCCAAAAACGTGCAGAATCCGCCAAAACCTGGCTGACAGAGCGTGGTATTGATGAAGCACGGATCAAGCCTGTAGGATACGGCGAATCTCAAATCCGAAACAAATGTACCAATGGGGTGAGATGCGAGGAGGAAGAGCATCGTTTTAATAGACGTACAGAATTTAAAATCACTGAAGGACCAACAAGTATTCAAATTGAAAAGACTCGTTTGAAAAAAAAAGTAAACAATTAAAAACTACTTTGAATAAATCCCAGCCCAAAAGTGGGCCGGTATTGACTTTTGACCATACATTTTTTGATTTTGGTAGAATAAAAAAAGGCGAAAAACGTACCCATGTTTATCCTTTTACAAATACCGGCGATGAAGATCTGGTAATTGAGATTGTCTCAGGTTGTGAATGCACAGAATTGGAATGGCCGGAGTACGAAAAGTTCAAACCTGGGGAAAGTGGAGAGATCAAAGCAACTTTTGATAGCACTACCGAAGACGGAGATGTTACAAAATCCATCGATATTCTATTGGAACACACCGATCCAAAAACTGGAAATCAAATCTTACTGGAATTGAAATACAGGGCTATTGTTTATGAATAATAAAATACCCAGGAATAAAAAAGCCGTATCGTTTTCAATTAAAATGATACGGCTTTTTTGTGCACAATCAAATTTTTCTGTCACAAAAAAAGGATGCCTCGATACAGAAAAGTAAATGGATCATTTTGATAAGACAACATCTTTCCATAGACCTTTAAAATGGAAAACAAAAAAGCCTCAGCAACACTTTAATAAAAGCAATTGCCAAGACTTAGACTCCCACATTTAAGGAAATAGGGAGCTTTATATTTAATCAAATCATGTCTCATGAAAAAAGGCCTTAGCCGACCTTTAAAAAAGTTGCCACTAAGACCATTGACTCCCGTATCTAATTTTAAAGTATTTTTTTAAAAAAGAGAAAAGGTCGAGGCAGCTTTTTGAAACTACCAAGACCTAGTCACTCCCTTAATCTTGAAATGTCCTATACCTTTCCAAATGGACGCTTGGTATAAAACACTATGTTTTTTTAAAAAAAAACTGGTAGCCACTACCCCTTAGAAACTACCAGAGGGAAGGATGGGACCTTCAATATCAATCTCTCTATAAATCAAAGCTTTGCTTCAATTTTTTAAATTTTTAAACATTCAAAATAGCACCTACTTTTTTAAAAAACTGAGCCGCCTATTTCTCAGAAGCAATGATGCTAAATACAAAATCGAAATTGTGATCAATACTTGTATTTTTTGATGATTATAAAATTTATTTATTCAGATAAGTCAGAACTGATGCAAAAGTGTCAACTTTACACATAGTTTTCAAATAATTAGCTTGGACAAAGCTTGGACAGAGGTGTTAAATTGCTCAATTTTCGCAATTTTATATATGGAATTGCTGCTTTGGATTAGATTTTTTGAATGAAGTCAATAAGGTTGATTGACTTTTCCAGCTCCATTTTTTTCTTCAACCGATAACGGGCTTTTTGAACACTTGAAGCATTGATTCCCATGAGTTGGGCAATTTCTTTAGTGTTGTGCCCCATTTTGATATAAGCACAGAATCTTATTTCGTTATTTCCGAGGTTTGAAAATTGCTCCTGCAATTTTGAAAAAAAGTGAGGATGAACCTGTTCAAACTGAAATTTGAAGTTTTGCCAGTCATCTTCATAAGTCATATTTGTTTCAATTGCGCGGTTGATTTTTTTTACTTTTTTCTTTAGGTTTTCTCCGTTTTTAGCGATGGGCAAGTTGGTGATTTCGGATTTCAGGTCTGAGAGTATTTTATTCTTTTGGATGATGTGCATCGTATTGGAAGCGAGCATCTTTTCTTTCTGTAGCAATTTATCCTTCAAAAGCATTTTTTCTTTTTCTTCCAGTTGTTTGATTGTACGGAGACGGTCAAGTTCCTCTTTTTGAAATCTCATGACCACATTATATCGATTAATAAATAATGCTAAAATGAAAATAACAAGGACACCTATGATAATAATACCGTTTCGAAAGAGCCGCTGTTGGGCGACAGTTTTTTCGAGTGTTTGTAACTCTTGCTGTTTTAGTTGCATTTGAAATTCTGCTTCTCTTTCCGCAATACTCAGGCTCAAAGAATTTTTTGATATCGTGTCCTTTAATTCAGATGCCAATTCGAGGTATTCAATGGATTTTTTAAGATCATTTTTTCCTTTATATATCTGGCTTAAATGACTATACCCTGCAGCCACTTGTTCCAGCTTGCCTATATCTTTGGCTATTTTGATTCCAATGTTGATATAATTTAAAGCAGTGTCGTATTGTTCTTTTGCAATATAAATTTTACCAATAAGCAGGTTGTCGAATGAAACTACATCTTTTCGTTCATTGCCGAGAGATATTGAAAGTGCCAGTTTGCTGTATTCCAGTGCTGTTTCATAATCTTTCATTTTGTAGTGCAATTCACTGGACATGCTGTACAAAATATGGAGCTGTCGCTTTTGGTTGAGTTCTTTTCCGATAACGATGCCCTTATTGAGATAGTGCATTGTACTATCAAACTGTTGATCGATATAATAAGAAATAGCGATGTTGCTATAAAGGGCTGAAAGAGACTCTTTTTCATTTATTTCGTAATAGAGATCTGCAGCTTTGAAAGAATATTCTCGGAGTCCTTCAGTATCTTTCATGATTTCACCTTTGATTCTGCCATGACGAGCATAAGAAAATGCGAGATGCGATTTGTCGTCTACAGAATCTGCCAAATGCTCCATTTGAAGGCAGTAGTCAATGACTTCATCATAGCGATTTAGATTGAGCGCAGTTTCATTGAGTCCTTTTAAGGTACGAAGCCGCCCATGTGGATCATTTAGCTCTTTAAAAGCATGATTTGATTTTTTATAATACTTCAGTGAATTTTCAAACTCCTGATTTTCATAGGCATGTACACCTAAAAGTTCCAGGGATTTTGCTATTCCATTTTGATAGTCTATTTTTTCGGCCAAGGAAAGTGCTTCTTTTGCAAGTTTAGCTTTATTTTCAAAGTCTTCTTCAGCTAATTTATTTAAAGCGTTTATTTTTTGAATACCTTCAAGACTTGGAAGCACATTGTAAAGGCTGTCAACTTGGAGGCCTTTAGTTGATAATGATTGAAAAACAATTATTAATATCAAAACAAACCTTATCACAGGCTAAAACTTTAATGTTTTATAATTTTTAAGATGATAGCTGGCAAGAAAGGTAACAGCTATTAGTTAGTCCTGTGTAATTGAGTTTAAAGGTCGGGTTTCTCAAATATACCATTTTTTAAAAAATCTCGCTAAGAATTAACTTTGCTTTCCGGATAGAATAGGCTTGTATCTTATGGAGGACAGTGAAAAGGAAAGGAACGGAATTGAAAACCAATCGAAACGCTATTTAGAAAAAATCTAAATAAAACAAGAGTTTCAAAATTGAGAGAAGCTGTATGTGCATTATTTCAAAAGCTTTATATCTTTGCGGAGATTTTTTAAAACCTACTTTTTACTCGATTTTTTAATAAAAATAAAAAGCGCTTTGAAGAACGGAATAACCAAATTAGCATTCCTGATTTTCTTCCTCAATTTTGCACATTCTGTAACAGCTCAATCCTCAGGAGAAGGAGACCCATCCAACTATTTTATTGTTTCATTAATTGCGGTTGCTGCCATAATATTAATTGCAGTGATTTTGATGATCTCCGACAATTTAATGCGAATTGAAGCCAAGCAGCTTGGGGTAGATGATGGTATAGTCAACTATGGTCTTTTTCCAAAAATCAATGATATATTTCGCTCCAAATTGCCAAAACATGTCAAAGGGGGCAAAGTATTCTTTTTGAAAAGAGGACATAATATTTTACTGGAAGGAAAACCCTCTGGAAATAATATCGAAGATGCTCAGGTATCAACTTTTGCTTTGCAGCCACCCAATTTTATTGGTATGTCACCAATTCCTAAGGTAGTTGTTGAAAAAGGGGACGAAGTTAAGGCTGGAGATGTTTTATTTTTTGACAAAAAAAGACCGGAGATCAAATACGTTTCACCTGTCAGTGGTGAAGTTATTGCGGTCAACCGTGGTGCCAAACGATCAATCGCAGAAGTGGTGGTACTAAAAGATAAGGAAATGAAATATCGTGATGTTAAACCTTTCGACCTTGAGAAGGGGAGTCGCGAAGATTTGGTTGCTTACCTTTTGGAATATGGTGCTTGGTCGATGATTCAGCAAAGGCCCTATAATATTGTGGCAGAGCCTGGGGTTACTCCAAAAAATATATTTATTTCAACATTCGATTCTGCTCCTTTGGCGCCAGACAATAACACAGTCGTTGCCGGTAGGGGAAAAGCCTTTCAAAAAGGATTGGATATCCTCAATAAACTTACGGATGGAAAAGTGTACCTCGGCCTTGATGCAAATAGTAAACATGCTCCTTCGGAGGTGTTTACGAATGCTAAAGGGGTTGAGAAAAACTGGTTTAACGGTCCTCACCCAAGCGGTAATGTTGGTGTTCAGATTCATCACACTGCATCTATTAGTGCAGGTGACAAAGTGTGGACTTTGGGCGTACAGGAAGTGATCACAATCGGGGCACTTTTTACAGAAGGAAGGTATAATTCCGAGCGTATTGTCACCTTAGCTGGTAAAGAACTGGATATTCCGAAATATGTAAAAACATACCAGGGAGCTAATGTTAAAGACCTTACAGCAGACAATGGAAGCTTTGAAAATGTCAGGTTTATTTCCGGTGATGTTTTATCTGGCCAAAGCAAAAGTGAAAATGGATTTTTAAATTTCTTTGATGACCAATTGACAGTAGTAAAGGAAGGGGATTATTATGAAATGTTTGGTTGGTTATTACCTTTAAAACCACGACCAAGTGTATCGAGGACTTTTCCGAATTTTCTTTTCCCTAATCAAAAATTTACAGCGGATACAAATGCTCATGGTGAAAAACGGGCTTTCGTAATGACAGGTCAATATGAATCAATGCTACCTATGGATATTTTTCCACAGCACTTGATGAAATCAATAATTGTAAACGATTTTGAAAGAATGGAAGGTTTGGGCATTTACGAGCTAAGCGAAGAAGATGTTGCCTTGTGTGAGTTTGCATGTACCTCTAAACAACCTTTGCAAAAGATATTAAGAGAAGGATTGGACGTAATGCGAGAGCAGGGGTAGTGGTTAAATGGAGGATGGTGAAATGGAAAGAGGAAGAAATGGAGAGAAGTAAGAAGGGGGAGAAGTAATCATTAAATCTCAAACCATAAACCGAATTAAAGAATCAACTTAAAACTTGTAATAAGTAAAAATAACAAATGGGTCTATTAAATTTCTTAAAGAAAATTGAGCCAGATAAAGAAAAATCACCAATGCTGCACACAGTATATGATGGGTTTTTCACTTTTGCATATGCTCCGAATACAGTAACTAAGGGTGGTGTGCATATCAGAGATGGGATGGATTTGAAACGGACCATGGTGATGGTGGTGATAGCTTTGCAGCTTTGCTACTTGTTTGGGACGTACAATATCGGCCACCAACACTTTGTGGCTTTGGGACAGCATACGTCTTTCTTTTCAGCGATACACCTCAAGATCGCCTATGGATTAATTAAAATCATTCCACTTTTTGTGATTTCTAATCTCGTTGGTTTGGGTATTGAGTTTTTCTATGCTGCAAAAAGAGGTCATGCGATTGAAGAAGGATATTTGGTTTCCGGAGCTTTAATTCCATTGATCATGCCACCGGATTTACCAATTTGGATATTAATCTTATCTATTGCTTTTGCTGTCATCATCGGGAAAGAGGCTTTCGGAGGTACTGGTATGAATATCCTTAATATTGCTTTGTTGGCAAGGGTATTTGTATTCTTTGCTTATCCCACGACGATTTCCGGTGATAGTGTTTGGGTCTCAGGAATTGCTGAAGGTGTTTCCAACTATGGATGGTGGCACATGGGCTTTTTCAATGGAATATTTGAGGCCTTCGGTTGGACTTTGTTCGAATCGGGGGCGTCGGTCATTGATAGCTTTAGTGGTGCGACACCACTCAGTTTGGCAAAAGCTGGCTGGGATAATGTTTTATTGCATTATTCTGAAAGCGAAATGCTTTGGGGAGCGATTCCAGGTTCTATTGGTGAGACTTGTAAGCCATTTATTTTGGTTGGTGCTTTGATGCTAATTGTAACAGGAATCGCAAGTTGGCGGATAATGTTCAGCATGTTCTTCGGAGCAGTTGTTTGTTCATTATTGCTCAATGCATGGGGAGCTAATCCATTTATGGAAGTACCTTGGTTTTATCAGTTTTATATGGGAAGTTTCTTCTTTGCAATGGCGTTTATGGCCACGGACCCTGTAACTGCCGCTTCGACAGATCGAGGAAAGTGGATTTACGGATTTTTAATTGGATTTATCGGAATGATCGTTCGTGTATTGAATCCAGCTTATCCGGAAGGGTGGATGTTAGCGATTTTGTTGTTGAATGTATTTGCTCCTTTGATCGACCATTATGTTTTGGAAGGCAATGTCAAACGAAGATTGAAACGAGCAAAAGTAGCGGAGACCACTTAATTTTTCAGATTGTAATTTTTAAAAATAAATAAACCAAACGGTTTTCAAAATAAAATCAAAAAGACGTGCATAGTACAAATTATATCGTAGGATTTGTAGCAATCATGACAACAGTAGTTGCCATTGTTTTGACAGCTTTGTTTTTGGGACTAAAAGAAAGATCAGATCAAAATGCTGCTATTTTTAACAAAAGAGCCATTTTGTCTGCTGTAAAAGATCAGTTGGGTGATCAGGATCCAAAATACATGGGTGATCAGGAAGTATTGGATGTTTTTAGCAACCAGATTCAGCAAATTTCTTTGGATATGTCCGGCGCTGAAGTTTCGACTGCTGATATTGAGGCATTGGGGTATAAAGGTGGCCAGGCAGAGCACATTGACATGAAAAAAGAAAAGAAAAAACCAGAGGGAGAAAGAGTATTGCCCTTATACGTTTTTGATACCGGAAGTGATAAAATTTACATTATCTCTGTTCGTGGAAATGGACTTTGGGATGAGATTTGGGGAAATATTGCGCTTGGCAGCGATTTGAATACTATTGTCGGAGCAGCATTTGACCATCAGGGAGAAACACCTGGTCTGGGAGCAGAAATCAAAGACAACCCTTCTTTCCCAAATATGTTCAAGGGAAAGAAAATTTATGACGAAAATGGCAAATACCATTCTGTAATTGGAGTAAAAGGAGGGACAACAAAAGAAGATTTTCATAAAGTGGATGTGATCTCCGGTGCAACCGTAACTTCAGATGGTGTGACCGAAATGATGGTACGCGGGGTAAAATATTACGAACCATATTTCAACAAAATCCAAAGCAAATAAATTAACTGACAACAATTTAATCACAATATATTATGGCTGAGAATACAGTTCAGGAAACTCAAGTTCAAGCGAAACCGAAAGAGCCTTTATTTGGAAAAAAAGAGCGCAAGCTGCTTTCCGATCCTTTAAATGACAACAACCCGATCACCGTTCAGGTGCTTGGTGTTTGTTCTGCTTTAGCGGTCACTTCTTTGGTTTATCCGTCGGTAGTGATGTCTATCGCGGTGGTTTTTGTTTGTGCATTTTCAAGCTTGTTCACCTCATTGCTTAGAAATTCAATCCCAAAACAAGTTCGTATGATCGTCCAATTGGTAATCATCGCGACTTTGGTGACTATAGTTGAGTTGGTTTTGAAAGGGTTCAACTATCCAATTTACAAGCAATTGTCCGTTTACATCGGATTGATCATCACCAACTGTATTGTGATGGGGCGTTTGGAAGCTTTTGCAATGGCTAACAAGCCCTGGCGCTCGTTTTTGGATGGGGTAGGAAATGGATTGGGATACGGTGCAATTTTGATTATCGTAGCCTTCTTCAGAGAGGTTTTTGGAAAAGGAACTTTGTTCGCCGGTAGTCCTTTGGAGTGGAATATCATTGGACCGAACAACGAAATCGTTTCTTATACGATCAACACAGCAGCTGAAGGAAGTTGGCTTGGTTGGTATTCCAACAATGGTTTGATGGTGATGCCTGCTGCTGCGATGTTCCTGATTGGAATATTCATTTGGATACAACGTAGTTACAACAAAAAATTGATTGATATATCTTAATAAAACTCATTAAAAAATAACCGTACTCGTACGCTAAAAATATAAAAATGGAATTATTTAATATTTTTTTAAAAGCGGCATTCATTGAAAATCTGGTTTTGTCCTATTTCCTTGGAATGTGTTCCTATCTTGCCGTTTCAAAAAGTGTCAAAACTGCATTTGGATTAGGTTTGGCAGTCATTTTTGTATTGGGAATCACCATGCCGATCAACTGGGTGATCAATGAATTTTTGCTTGGAGAAGGCGGTATCTTTGGTACAGACCTCACCTTTTTACGATTCATTCTTTTCATCGCTGTAATTGCTTCGATGGTACAATTGGTTGAGATGATCGTTGAGAAATATTCACCAGCGCTTTACAATTCTTTGGGTATCTTTCTTCCTTTGATTACTGTAAACTGTGCGATCCTTGGAGGCTCGCTTTTCATGGTTTCGAGAGAATATAACTTTGGAGAATCTGTAGCTTTTGGTCTTGGCGGTGGATTTGGATGGTTTTTGGCGGTTATTGCAATTGCAGCCATTCGTGAAAAAATCCGCTATTCAAATGTACCACCTGCTCTTCGGGGCTTGGGCATGGCATTTATCCTTACAGGATTGATGGGTATTGCTTTCATGGCATTGATGGGTATTGATCCATCAGCATTGACAGCAGGAAAATAATTAGATAATAGGCTTATTACTTTAGGTATTAGGTTTAATATTTTAAATAATAAAAAATGATATTACTTTTTGATTTTACGACTTTAGGATTTGCGGTTTTAGTTTTCGTTTCTGTGATTATGGCACTTTCTTTTATGCTGATTACTGCGAGGAAGAGACTGGTTCCACAAGGCGATGTTAAAATTGTAGTAAATGGCGACGCTGATAATCCTTTGACGGTAAGTCCGGGTTCTACACTTTTGGGAGCCTTATCTGACAGCAACGTATTTTTACCTTCGGCTTGTGGAGGAGGTGGGACTTGCGCTATGTGCGAATGTCATGTTGACAAAGGCGGTGGAGATGTTTTACCAACTGAGTTGAATCACCTGACTCGAAAAGAAGCTGCTGAAAACATGCGCTTGGCTTGCCAGGTGAAGGTGCGCGAAGACATGGAAATTCGAATCCCTGAAGAGATTTTTGGTATTAAAAAGTGGGAATGTGAAGTGGTTTCAAACTATAACGTGGCATCTTTTATCAAAGAATTTGTAGTAAAACTACCAGAAGGAGAGAATTTGGATTTCCAGGCTGGAGGTTATGTTCAGATCGACGTTCCTGAAGTCGAGGTGGATTATAAAAATATCGATATTACCTCGCATCCGCGTTTGGGTAAAAAGCCTGATGAGTTCCAATCTGAGTGGGATAAATTCAAATTATGGGATTTGAAGATGAAAAACGATGAGCCGATATTCAGAGCCTATTCCATGGCAAACCACCCAGCGGAAGGAAACATCGTGATGTTGAATATCCGTATTGCAACACCACCTTGGGATCGTGATAAAAACGGCTGGATGGATGTCAACCCTGGTATTTGTTCTTCCTATGTTTTTGATCAAAAACCTGGTGATAAAGTCACGATTTCAGGACCTTACGGAGAGTTCTTTATCAAGCCAACGAAAAAGGAAATGGTTTATATTGGAGGAGGAGCAGGTATGGCACCACTTCGCTCACACCTTTTCCATCTTTTTCATACTCTGAAAACTACTGACCGCAAAGTTTCTTACTGGTATGGTGGCCGTACCAGAAGAGAATTATTTTATATCGATGATTTTAGGCAAATTGAAAAAGAATTTCCTAACTTTAAGTTTTATGTTGCTCTGGATAATCCACTCCCAGAAGATAACTGGAAAGAGATGGAAAATATGGAATCAGAAGGAGATGGTTTTGTGGGATATGTAATGCCGGTTTTGAATGATCAATATTTGAAAAACCATCCGGAACCAGAAGAGATTGAATATTATTTTTGTGGCCCCCCAGCGATGAATGCTTCTGTCCTAAGTGCCTTGGATGCACTTGGTGTACCGGAAGAAAACATAGCTTTTGATGACTTTGGAGGATAACCCCCCGCAGTCCTTTTTTAACACACACTATTAAAAAATAAAGGCTCATTTCGAAAGAAATGAGCTTTTGTTTTTTAAGCTTCTGGAGTTATTTTGATTAAACTATGTTTTGAAACGATTTCCCCACCAATTGTGTTGACAATCCCGTATATTCGCGACTTAGAATTTAAGTGTGTATAACGGCTAACTTTTACGCCAAATTTTTAACATAAAAATCCCAAGTTGTGGATGGTCCAATTGAAACGGAGAATTTTGTAAAAATATCTTGGATTTTGATATAAAGTTAGACGATTTCGTTGGATTGAAAGTTATCCGCAACTTGCATAAAATATGACAACAGCTAAAAGATATACGGTAACCTCGGCTCTGCCTTATGCCAATGGTGCATTGCATCTTGGTCATCTTGCGGGAGCATATCTCCCCGCAGATATTTATGTTCGCTATTTGCGTCTGCTTGGAAAAGACGTGGTTTTTGTTTGTGGTTCTGATGAACATGGCGCAGCGATTACCATCCGCGCAAAAAAGGAAGGACTTTCGCCACGCGATATCATCGATAAATACCACGAACTTAATAAGGCTACTTTTGAAAAACTTGGTGTTTCCTTTGATATTTATCATCGGACAAGCGCACAATTACATCACGAAACAGCGCAGGCTTTTTTCAAAAAACTGTATGATCAAGGTGGAGAATTTGAAGAAAGAACTAACGGTCAGTTTTACGATGAGGCCTTTGATCAGTTTTTAGCAGATCGTTATATCGTTGGTATCTGTCCAAGATGTGGCCATGAAGAAGCTTACGGCGATCAATGTGAAAATTGTGGTTCCACGCTTTCTCCCGTTGAACTCATCAATCCAAGGTCAACGCTTAGCGGTAATACTCCCGTGTTGAAAGAAACAACACATTGGTATTTCAAACTGGACAAACACGCAGACTGGCTCCGCGAATGGGTCAAAGAAGGGCAACTGGATGGCCAAAAGCACCACGAAGCTAACGAATGGAAAAAACATGTTGTCGGACAATGTCTTTCCTGGCTGGATGGAGAAGATGGTCTTCAGCCACGAGCGATCACGCGAGATCTGGATTGGGGAATTCCTGTACCATTAGAAGGAGCAAAGGGAAAGGTGCTATACGTGTGGTTTGATGCACCGATTGGCTATATTTCTGCAACAAAACAATGGGCTGAAGATCATGGAAAAGACTGGAAAGATTATTGGCAAAATGAGGCAACCCAGTTGGTTCATTTTATTGGAAAAGATAACATCGTTTTTCATTGTATTGTCTTTCCGGCGATGTTGAAAGCTCACGGAGATTATAATTTGCCAGTAAATGTCCCTGCGAACCAATTTTTAAATTTTGAAGGTAGAAAATTCTCAAAATCAAAGGGTTGGGGAATCGAGCAGCATGAATACCTGGAAGAATTTGCTGCATTTCCGAACAAAGAAGATGCCTTAAGGTATGCCCTGATCCGGAATATGCCGGAAAATCGCGATAGCGATTTCAAGTGGGATGAGTTTGTTGATTTTCATGACAACGAACTGGTTGCAAATATTGGAAATTTCATCAACCGGATTTTGGTTTTAACCAATAAATACTACGAAGGTGTTGTGCCTGAAAGTAGTAAGGTAGGCGATGATTTGTCTAAATTGCCAGAGTTGATCGAAGAAGTGACTAACGATATCGAAAGATTCAATTTTAGAAGTGCCATCCAGAATTTAAATGCGATTTCATCTTTTGGAAATTTGTATCTCCAGGAACAATCTCCCTGGAAGGTGTGGAAGGAAGATCCTGATAGCCAAAATGTGAAAGATTGTCTGTTCAATTGTTTGCAAATCGTGACACTATTGAGTGTTTTGTGTGAACCGTTTTTACCATTTACATCGAAAAAAATCAGAGGGTTACTTAAACTGGGCGAACTCCAAAATGGCGACCTTGAAGATGTAATTGAAGCTGTAAAAAATGGTAAGTCATTGATAACTTCCGGCCATCAAATTGGTGAACCCGAATTACTTTTTGCAAAGATCAATGATCGAAAAGATTCTTCTCGTTTGGAGTTGATAGAAAAGCAAAAAGCCAAATTACAGGCTGTCCTTGATACTGAAAAAGCAGAGGAACGAGCTCCTGTGAAGGATCAAATCACCTACGAAGATTTTAGTAAGCTGGACATTAGGACCGGGACAATCCTCACCGCTGAAAAAGTAGAAAAAGCTGATAAGTTACTGAAGTTAAAAGTGGACATTGGTTTGGAAGAAAGAACAGTTGTTTCTGGAATTGCCAAGTTCTACAAACCTGAAGATATCATTGGCAAACAAGTATTGCTCCTGACCAATCTCGCTCCGCGAAAACTCAGGGGCATCGAGTCCCAGGGAATGGTCCTCATGGCTGAAAACGAAAATGGTGAATTGAGTTTTGTGAGTCCGCAGGAAGGCTGGGGGAATGGCCATTTAGTTAGTTAGTTTAAAGTTTCTGGTTGGAAGTTAGAAGAATTTCAACTATGAATTAGAAACTTCTAACTATTAAACTACTTCAATGAATTCCAAACTGAAAATAGCAATTCTGACTTTTTCATTTGTATTGTTGGCATATACCGGCAATTTGATGTACAGCCGGTTTCAGGCACAGGAATTCTGGGGGTATTGGCCAATTTTATTGTGGGGATCTTTTTGGGCATTCATTGTTTTTGCTAGCGAATCACGCTTTTCAAAACATCCTAAAAAGTGGAAACTGCTTGGATTGTCATCATTGACAGGGATACTTTTGTCTTTAGGATTTCCACCGATTCCTTTGACATCTTTGATGTTTGTGGCATTCGTGCCTTTGCTTATCGTTGAAAAAGAAATTAGCAATTTCAGAAATGATACTTCAAAATGGGAGGTTTTTAAATATAGCTACCATGCATTTGTCATTTGGAATATTCTGAGCACTTACTGGGTTACCAACACCGCTTTTGTAGCGGCATTTTTGGCTATTTTTATCAATTCCATTTTTATGGCAATTGTTTTTGTGCTTTTCCATCAGGTTGGGAAAAAACTGAATCGAAAAATGAAATGGGCTGCTTTGATTGCTTTTTGGATTATGTTTGAATATATCCATTTGAGATGGGAATTGTTATGGCCCTGGTCGACTTTGGGGAATAGTTTTGCCGAGTTTCCAAGTTGGGTACAGTGGTATTCGTTTACGGGGGTATTTGGTGGCACGCTGTGGATTTTGTTATCGAATGTGCTTTTTTATAAGGTTATTTCCCTTTATTATTTTCAAAAAATACCAATTACTTTTAAACGCTTAATAAATCCGTTGGTTTTGGTTGTTGTCCCAATTGTGGCTTCTTTGGTGATGTATTATCAGTATAAAGAACAAGGTGCCAAAGAAGTAGAAGTGGCTGTCGTTCAACCAAATTTTGAACCACACTATCAAAAATTTTCATTACCTCCGGCAGAGCAGTTTCGTCGGTTTATGAAACTGTCTCAGGAATCGGTCTCTGAAAACACAGATTATCTTTTGTGGCCGGAAACCAGTCTGGGAAGTATCAATATTGGAGCTTTTGATCGGGATAGCGATATTCTGGCGATCCGACAATTTTTGGAAAATAACCCAAAAACAAAACTGGTAACCGGAGTAGGTGCTTACAAAATTTTAAAGGATGGAGAACGAAATACTCCTGCCATCAGAACCCAGGTGAATCTAAACACAGGTGACACGACATACTGGGAGGCATACAATGCGGCTATCCAAATCGAAAACGGAGTAGATGAAATTCCTGTTTATAAAAAATCAATGTTGGTTCCTGGTGCAGAGTTTTTACCATATCGAAAGGTGTTTTTCTGGTTGGAAGATTTTGTCAACCAGCTTGGTGGAACTATGGCTGGATATGGAGCGCAAGAGGATCGTGGCGTTTTTACTTCAAAAGAAGGAATCTCGGTTGCTCCGGTTATATGTTATGAAAGTATTTTTGGCGAATATATGACCGGATATATTCGTAATGGAGCGCAGGCCATTTTTATCGTTACTAATGACGGGTGGTGGGACAATACCGCCGGGCACAAACAGCACCTTAAGTTTGCTTCATTGAGGGCGATTGAAGCCCGTCGGCCGATTGCAAGGTCAGCAAATACCGGTATTTCTGCTTTTATCAACCAACGCGGGGATATTCGAAACACTACGAAATATGATGAAGCGATTACCATTAAAGATAAAATATTGTTGAACGATGCATTAACTTTTTACGTCCGATGGGGAGATTTGATTGGAAGGATTGCGATTTTTCTTTCAATTCTTTTATTGCTGAATGCATTTGTGAAATCTAGAGTGACGGAGAAGGGGTGATGGAAAGAAGGAAAAGATGGTGGACGAAATGACGGTAATAGTGTACAAAAATTGTTTTCCCTTCCTCCATCTCCTCTTCTTTCCGTTGTCCTTTTAATAGTTTAATTTTCCAGCATTTTCCTTAACAATTCATTCGTCTTTTTTGGTTCCGCTTTTCCTTTTGAAGCTCGCATCACTTCTCCCATGAAGAATCCAAGTAGTCCTTTTTTGCCCATTTTATAAGCTTTCACTTTTTCTGGATTTTGTTTTAGTGTTTCAGAAATTAGTCCTTCCAAAAAACCGGTATCGTCAGTTTGGATCAGACCTAAGGATTCAACAAGCACTTCAGGCAATTTTTCAGGGTTTTCAATCATAGCCGGAAAAAGCCGCTGATAAGCTATTGAATTGCTTACTTTTCCATTTTCAATCAATTGAATGAACGCCAAAAGCTTAGAAATAGAAATTGGAAACTTTTCCATTGACAATTGGTTTTCATTTAAAAAAGGTCTGATTTTGTTAATCACCAGGTTTGCAGCAGCTTTGAAATTATCACATGCGTCTGCGAGTTTTTTATAAAAAAGTGCAATTGGTTTTTCTTCCGAAATCAATCCTGCATCATAGTTGCTCAACTTATATTTTTGAATCAATTCATCATGAATTTTCCATGGTAAAGGTGAAACTGATTGACGAATTTCTTCAATGAACTCATCGGTAATTACAATCGGTAAAAGATCTGGCTCTGGAAAATAACGATAGTCATGCGCTTCTTCTTTTTCTCGCAAAGGAGAGGTCTTTCCTGATACTGGATCAAAATTGAGGGTTTGCTGAAGGACTTTTTTCCCGTTCTCGGCAAGCTCAACTTGTCGTTTAAATTCATAATCAATTGCCTGTCGTGCAAAGCGCATGGAGTTGATGTTTTTGATCTCACAGCGCTCATTAAAAATAGTTTCTCCTTTTTTACGAATCGAAATATTACAGTCGCAGCGCATCGAACCTTGCTCCATATTCCCGTCAGAAATTTCGAGATATCGAACCAACTGGCGCATTGCATTCATGAAAGCATCGACTTCTTCTGCGGACCGAAAATCGGGCTCAGTCACAACCTCCAGCAAGGGTACTCCGGCGCGATTCAAATCAATGAGTGAATAATTGGTGTCCAGGTCATGGATTGATTTTCCGGCGTCCTCTTCCATGTGGATATGATGAATTCGTATGACTTTCGTCCTATCCTTGGTAGTTATATTCAAACGTCCACCAACACAAACCGGTTGGTTGTCCTGGGTGATTTGATACCCTTTTGGCAAATCCGGGTAATAGTAATTTTTTCGATCAAAATAGTTTTTCTTATTGATCGAACAATTTAGCGCCAAGCCAAGCCGGACAGCAGATTCGAGTTGTTTTTTATTTAACCTAGGCAAAGTTCCTGGATGGCCGAGAGAGATTGCGCTTACATGAGTATTTGGATCGCCTCCGAAACTTGCATCGTCTCCACAGAAGGCTTTGCTTAGAGTTGAAAGCTGTACATGGACTTCAAGGCCAATAACGGATTCGTATTTATCGTACGGTTGCATTCAAATTTTTTTAATAAAACTGCAAAGATGGTCAATCTGTATTTTTCAATCAACTTTTCTTTTTTAAAACAGGACAAAACTGATGAAAAGGGTTAGTATGAAAAAAAAGATCGTTAGGAAAAGGTATAAAAAATTGAGAATCCAAAATTTCAGGAAAGTTTTAAAAAAAGATTGTTTATACACTTTTTTCATGGCTACAAACTGGTAAACAAAAATTCCGACGATGGGCAGCGCAATCCATCCTCCCAGATAATAGCCAAAGACAACCAATGCTGCCGTGATCAAAAACACAAAAGCATGGAAGTGAAACGAAAAAATAAGATGCTCCACATAGTAAAAATCCCTTCGGATATAAAGCAATTTTAAAATAAGCGCAAGAAACGGCATCATTAGGAATATCATCAGCGTTAGTTTGCCAATAAAGTATTGGAATAGTCCTCTACCGTCTTTCGTTGATTTGATCTGCTGTTTGAAAAAAAGACGTTCAAAAAAACCTTCTACTCCATATTTGTCCGCCAACTCTTCAAGACCCAACTCTGCAATATCTTTGGCAGCTACCCTGGTGTCTTGACTGAATTCGGTCTCAACAAATTTTCCGATAGGGATAGAATCATCTTTAACTCCTTCGATTTCGTTAAACTTTGCAAAAGCGCTGTCTAAAGCGGAAGTGACCCCGGGGTCATTAAATTGATTTGAAATCACCTGGTTGATAGAATCTAAATTATGAATAGCTTTAACCCTTTCAGCTCTCGAAACAATCGTGGTATCATCAAACCCTACATCAAGGTCACTCGTTTTAATACCCACAATTGCAAAAAGTATGATTGCTGTTACCAAAAAAATCCGAATAGGGCTTCCAAAAGATTTATGTTTCCCGCTAAAATATTCAATGGTCAGTTTTCCGGGAATGAACAATGCAAATATTGTTTTGAAAACCTTTGAATCCAGGTTGAATAACTCGCTAAAAAACTCTTTTACAAAGTATCCGACCGGTATTTTTCCGGTAGTATATTTTTGGCTGCATTGTGGACAGTAAACAGCGTTT
The DNA here is from genome assembly GCA_028277915.1 of Saprospiraceae bacterium. Classification (GTDB taxonomy): domain Bacteria; phylum Bacteroidota; class Bacteroidia; order Chitinophagales; family Saprospiraceae; genus JAHDHW01. The sequence goes on along the minus strand of JANQFJ010000179.1, from coordinate 2,283 downwards.
TCCGGCAAGGGAGACTCGCAATTTCTACAAAGTCGCTGAGTGGATTCGGAGTTGTTTTCCATGCATTGGATTTAAAGCTTTTAACAAGCTCTAAAATAAAAAAAAAACTTGCTTCCCAAGCATCTGGAAAGCAAGTTTAAAAAACCTTAAAAGTGTTTTTTAGTCGAAAGATTGGTTAGAAATGGAAGCCATATTTACCAATTGTTGGTATTCCAAATCTGATAATCCATCCATGCAGTAGTGGATCGGGTTGACCTTTTTACTTTTATGGATCACTTCATAATGAAGATGTGGAGCGGTGGATGTACCAGTGCTGCCAACTTTCCCGATAATTTGACCACGCTTGATTTCTTGACCAATGGTTACGTCAACTTCGCTCATATGTGCGTAAAGTGATTTGAAACCGAAACCATGATCAATAATTACGTGAGTACCGTATCCGCTTTTCAGGTGTTTGATTTTTACAATTTTGCCATCGCCTGAAGCGTGGATTGGCGTACCTTTTGGGCATGTAAAATCAATGCCGGTATGCATTTTACGTCTTTTAAAAACGGGATGCATTCTCATACCAAAGCCGGAAAGCGAACCGATATTTCTTTTGATATTGTCTGAACGAATTGGTTTTATCGCTGGTACGGAAGCCATCATTTCTTCTCGCTTGGAGGACAATTCTTCAACTTCGTCTAATGATTTAGATTGAATGGCAAGTTGACGCTTGAGTTTATCAACCTTTTGCCTGGATTCGATCAATAGTTCTCCTGTGTTTTTAAATTTTGTAAGATCACTGTATTGATTGTGACCACCCACACCACCATTCCAAACGCTTTCGTCAATTGGGTCCATTCCGAAGATGATTCTGTGAACATTGGCATCGCGTTCCTGAACATTTCCCAAAACTTTGCTCAACATGTCAATATCGCTATTGATAGCAGCATACTGAGCTTTCATTTGAGTGATTTCTCGCATCAAAGCTTCTTCTTTCGGTGAAGGGAAATACGAATAAGCTAAAGAAATGATGATTATCGAAGAAACGACAACGCCACATACAAAACCAAGTACTCGAAAAATTTTAACTCTGAGCGGCTCAATCACCTTCTCATAACGCAAGGTTTGAGTGTTGTAAACAAACTTTTCTTTTCTCATAAAGACTTTATTCGTTAGCCAAAAATCCCTACTTTTGTGCATCTTTTTGGCCTAAATATTATCAGTTTCTCAAGATTCGATGTCAAAGGTAATTTTGAATGTTCAATTATTCAAAAGTTTTTATAAAAAATTGTGACTTTGAAAGTTAAAACAAGCGTTAACACATTACTATGAGCCTTAATTTAAGGACTTTGTCTAAATTTTGAAACATTATTGATACCTAAATGCAGAATTGATACCAAAGATATTTCAGTAGCAAATTGAACCAATAGACAAACTAATTAGTTAAAAGAAATTTAATACAAAGGATTATCATGAAAACAGCTCGTGAGATCAGACAGACTTTTTTAGATTTTTTTGAAGATAAAAAGCACAAAATTGTCCCATCCGCACCGATAGTCAATAAGGAGGATCCTACCTTGATGTTTACCAATGCTGGCATGAACCAATTTAAAGACTTTTTTTTAGGAAATCGCGTCCCAAAAAATCGGAGAATTGTTGATACCCAAAAGTGTCTCAGGGTTTCGGGAAAGCACAATGACCTTGAAGAAGTCGGAATCGACAGTTACCATCATACGATGTTTGAAATGCTGGGGAACTGGTCGTTTGGCGATTATTTCAAAGAAGAAGCGATTGCCTGGGCCTGGGAATTGCTAACCGGGGTTTTTGGATTAGACAAAAATCGTCTATATGTGACAGTGTTTGAGGGAGATAAAGCCGAAGGGTTGGAGCAGGATAGCGAGGCAGTGAATTATTGGAAAAAATGGATTCCCGAAGACAGAATTCTCTATTTTGATAAAAAGGACAATTTTTGGGAAATGGGAGAGCAGGGGCCATGTGGTCCGTGTTCTGAAATCCACATTGACCTGAGAAGCGAAGCAGATCGAGCAAAATTAGATGGAGCGTCTCTTGTAAATATGGATGACCCGCTGGTTGTTGAAATCTGGAACCTCGTTTTCATTCAATACAACCGAAAAGCTGATAAAAGTCTTGAATCACTCCCCGAAAAACACATTGACACAGGGATGGGATTCGAGAGGCTTTGTATGGCTTTACAAGGAAAGCAGTCAAACTACGACACGGATGTTTTTACTCCTTTTATAAAGTTTGTCGAACATGCATCCGGCAAAAAATACACTT
>JANQFJ010000154.1 GCA_028277915.1 Saprospiraceae bacterium | reverse complement strand
ATAACATTACCTTGATCTTTTATTAAAAACTGCACGTTTTCTTCCTCATCTCTCACAGTGAGCAGCGTTTCATATTCATTGGTACTTATTTTTGATTTTGCTTCTTTGTAAAACTGCATGGGTGTTTCTTCGGTAGTTAAAACTCTCAACCCTTTAAGATCTTTTACTACGTCCATGACTATTTGGGCCTCTTCATCCTCTAATTCTTCGAGATCAAGTTTTCCAAGAATTTCAAACATTTTTGGACTTATGTACACTACTGTAAAGCGATCATCATTGACGTACTGGTCAAAATATTTGGAAATCGCATCAGATTGGGCATTAAGCGGGCTTAAAAAGCCAACTAAAACAATTATTAATAATGATAAATATTTCATTCTTATGATTTTTTCGATGTTAGGAATTTAAAATTTTATTTAATGACGCGAGTTGCTTTATTCATTTTCGACATGCCATCATTGGCGACATCTGTGCCTTTATTAAGCTTTGCAGAAACAAGTAGCAGAGCTTCTTTTGTTTGCTCGTAAACTTCCTCTGGTGTCAATTCCTCAACGGCTACTGTTTCGTTCGCGGATTGATTCCATTGCTGGTTTACAAAATAAATACTGAATAAAAGAAGGCCGGTAGCAGCTACACGCATGAGATAGTAAGGCAATTTTCTGACGTTGCTGACCGGTTTATCTGAAGATTCCAATTGCTGGATCAACTTCTCGTCAAAATTTCCATTCAGTTTTTTATCCTGCTCCATTTTAAAAAACTGAAAAAGAGGACGATAAGGTTTAAGATCTTCCGGAATCTCGGTTCCAGCGAAAAAATCCCGTAGTTGAGCTTCTTCCTGAACAGAGGATTCACCTTCCCAGTATTTGTCCAATAATTTCCGGATATTATTATAGTCCATATGATTCTGAGTTTACTAGTCTTTTTCTAATTTGCTGTCGCGCTCTGAACAAGTTGACTTTTACTTGCTGCAAAGAAATATCTAAAGCATCAGCAATTTCCTGATATGCAAGTCCTTCGATATCACGAAGTTGCATCACCATGCGTTGTTTTTCTGGTAGATCTTCCAGAAGCTTCTGAACTCGCTCAAAAGTATCGTTGTAAGCCGTCTGGTGATATGGATTTTCGCCCTTTGCAGTTGGGATATCAAATCCTTCTTTAAAAGAATCAGCCCTTCGATGTTTGGAGCGTAATTTATCGATGGAAAGGTTCTTTGTCAAGGTCATACACCAGGCTTCAACATTTGAATAATTTGCCAGATCGCTCCTTTTTTTCCATACTTTTATGAATACTTCCTGCACCACATCCTCAGCCTCTGCAACATTTCCAACTATTCTCAGTGAAAAACGAAACAGCTTATTTTTGATTGGCAATATCAAATGTGTAAAATCTTCCAGGCTCATTTCATCTTTTCGACGATTCGACATTTTAGTTTGTTACAAAAGGTTATAAAATTTTATTCTTCAAAATATAAAATGATCTATTTAAACATCTAAGATATTGATAATCAATCGATAATCGATTTTTGAAAAAAGAGTCAATATCTACATATTAAAAATTTTTATAAAATTTTGGCAAGCTTTTTTCATATCGACAAGTGATTAAACAAAATTCCCTCTTATGAAAAAGAATAACAACAAAAAAAGTCAAATTGATTCAAATAAGTTTTTGTCAACCGTTCTTCCGAACATCAAACTCAATGAAAAATCCTACCCTTTGAACGATTTTAAAATTAACTCCACTGAAAAGGTAAAAGTTTCAAGAAAGGCTTCTTCCATCAAACAATCTTAAATTTATTTAAGGCTAGTATGAAAACATACTTATTTCAAGTTGAGGATAACCTGCAATCCAACTGGAACCGTCCAAATTTGAATTATCATCAAAGGTTTCCCACAAATTACTCCGTTTCATTTGGGTATCCTCACTTGAGTTATTTTATAGCAGGACCAAGTCAATTAACAACGAAATAGAATTTGTATTTTTACGTTTCAAAAAATACAATTCCAGTATATTGAAAAAAATTGACAGATTACTGATAAGGAGCTTCATTCCCCCTTTCATTACAACCTTTCTTATTGCATTGTTTGTTTTGATCATGCAATTTTTATGGGTTTATATTGATGACATCATCGGTAAAGGCGCAGGATTTTGGATGATTCTCGAACTCCTCTCTTATTTGAGTATGTCATTGATCCCAACAGCATTACCAATAGCTGTACTAATCTCATCGGTCATGGTGATGGGGAATCTTGCCGAATATTACGAACTGGCCAGCATCAAATCTGCCGGAGTATCTTTGTTGCGTGTGATGCAACCCTTAATGTTTGTAGTCGCAGGAATCAGCATCTTGTCCTATTTTTGTTCAAACAATGTCATTCCAATCGCTAATCTTCAATTTAAATCCAGGCTTTATGATATTCGAAAACAAAAACCCACGATGAGCCTTGAAGCTGGAGTTTTTAATGAAGATTTTCAAAATTTTGTGATCCATATCGGCAAAAAGGGATCGAACAACCGAGACATTGAAGATGTAATGATCTATGATCATCAGGGCAACAATCGCAGGCCTATGCAAATTTTAGCCAAAAGAGGGGAAATGTACACTACAAAAGATCAGCATTATTTTATTATGAATCTTTATGATGGCAATCAATACCAGGAAACGGAAAAATTTTCAAAAAACAGAAGTCAAAACTACCCTTTTATCCGTACATCATTTAAGGAATGGACCAAGGTATTTGATTTGAGTGAATTTGAAATCAGTAGAACTGATGCTGATCTTTTTGGTTCGCATCATACAATGCTTGCTACTTCACAATTACTGACCGCTGTTGATTCCCTGGACTTAAAAATTGAAAAAGCACAGCAAAAACTAAGCAATGGCGCCAACAGGTATTTCTGGATTTTTAAAAATGACTCACCAATTATTTACTCAGAAAATGATACCACAGCAATTGAATACTCACGGGATAGTAGTTTGACTCAGCCAATTAACATTGAAGATGACACTTCTCAATTGGCTGAAAATAACGAACAGGATTCTTTGTCAAATGTAATCTTAAAAGAGGATACCAACTCAACAGCAATCGCTTTGGATACCACTATAAAACTAAATTCACTGAAAAATCGTCCTTCCGGATATAAACAACACTTAAAAGCAAAGACCACACAGTACAAAAGACCTCCAGTTCAAAAAATTACCAAGCCATTGGCGGAGTATAACAGTATTGCCGAATTATTTCCTAATTGGAAAATCAAAAGAAATCTTTACACCAAGTCCCAATCCTACGCCAGAAATATGCAAGGACTAGCATTGTCTGCCAACCGAAATTTGTTAAAATTTAAAGAATCAAAAGTTAAGCACATTTATGAATTGCACATCAAGTTTAGCATGGCGGTGGTTTGTTTCATATTCCTGTTTATAGGAGCACCAATGGGAGCTATCGTTCGAAAAGGTGGATTTGGATATCCTATTTTGATATCAATCGTATTTTTTATGATTTTTATTATACTCAATATTTTTTGTAAAAAACTGGCGGAGACATATGTTCTTTCCGCACATTTTGCTCCCTGGGTACCCTGTGCAATTTTATTTCCAATAGGATTGATACTTACTTATCGCGCAATGAATGATTCAAAAATGGTAAATACGGAGCAGTATCAACGCATTTTTTCAAAACTCATTCATTTTTTCAAACCCAATAACTAACTTTGCTGTTATTCATTACAGAAATTGAAAAAAACTAACGTAAACCTATTCTATTGAATGCTGACTATTGTCAAAAAGAATCTGCCTTTTTTTATTGGATTCTCCATATTTCTTGTTGTTGGAATGGTTCTACTGCTGACCACAGAAAAAGGTAGTGCTATTCTTTATTTCAATCAACACAGGAGTCCACAAAGTGATATATTTTTTCGATACGTCTCCAAACTTGGTGAGGTCCTGCCCTACCTATCGGCCATAGCTGTTTTGCTTTTTGTACGATTTCGTTATGCATTAATGGTACCGCTGATTGGATTTTTAGTTTCGCTGGTAAGCCTCATCACAAAATCATTTTTTGATCACAACAGGCCTTCTCTTTATTTTAAAGAATTAGGCACCTTTGAACAAATAAACCTGGTAGAAGGCATCCAGCTATGGGAAAAATATAGCTTCCCTTCGGGGCATACGATGTCGGCTTTTGCTATCTATGGCATTTTGGCTTTTCTTTTTGGCTGGAAAAAATCCTTCGGTATTGTCATGCTTTTTCTCGCTACTTTAGTTGGTATTTCGCGGATTTATTTAGTACAACATTTTTTGCAGGATGTATTTTTGGGTGCAATTTTAGGCGTTTTAATCGCGATGAGTGTATATGTTTATCAAAACAGATTTCCGTATAATCCTAACCATTGGATTGATCGTTCTCTATTGTTTAAAAGAAAAAAAGGTCTTGCCTAATTCTTTGCCTTTCTTATAAAATACTGAATTTGTGTACTTTCAATGACTGACACTGAATGTCAGGAAAACGGCTTATTTTTTTGTTAAAAATGAAAAATCCTAAATAATTACTATTTTTGGATAGCCTGCGATTGCCAAAAATTAGCTGAATTATATTTGTATTTTGAGACTAATGTCTGATTAACTTAACATAAGTTAGCCATTCAGTCGCTTGCATTCATAACTTTGTTAAAAAATTAGATTTGAAAATCGCACTGTTTTAATACCTTTTCAACCTTTTTAAAATGAAGCATTTTACCCTCCTTTTTGTTATTATATTTTTTAGTTATCTCGGTACTGCTCAACCTATAAATGATGATTGTTCAGGATTGATTGATCTTGGAATTACACCAATTTGCCCAAGTAGCGATATATACACCAATGTGGATGCAACTGAGAGTGATATTGGCATGGATAATATTCCTCCATGTTTTAATGGCGGCATTTTAGATCGTGATGTATGGTTCATGTTTACAACTGACAACATGACCACGGATTATACAATTACTGTAACTGGAGTTCCGGATGGAATGGGTTCTGATCCGATTGTTAATCCACAAATTGAGATTTACCGGGGTGATTGTATGTTTGATGGATTGGCATCCTTGCAGGTTTGCGCATCTGCTTTGCCCGGCGAAAGTGTGGTTACCACAAATGTATTTGGGCTTGATCTCAACACGCCATACTTTATCAGGGTCAACGATTATACCAGTACGGCAACACCTAACTCAGGAAGCTTTGAGTTTTGTATCGATGAGTATATTCCGGATATCAATATTTGTGATGCCACTTCAACCAACTCATGCACAGGAACTTTGTACGATTGTGGAGGTCCAAATGACGATTATGGCAACAATGAAAATTATGTTTTCACCATTTGTCCGAATGATTTTCACGAATGCATTACGATTGATATGGTCGATTACAATATTGAACCAAACTTTTTTGGATTTGGTGATGCACTGAATTTTTACGCAGGTGACAATACTTCGGCACCATTGATCGCCTCTGTAACCGGGACCAGCAATGGTAGTACTTTTGAGATCATGGCAAGCAGTCCTTGTATCACAATAGAATTCATATCCGACGGATTTGGAACCAATGAAGGTTTTGAGTTGACATGGGCATGTAACGCATTTCCATGTCCCGGATCAAACCCTGATAATCCTACAGGTATAAGTACCATCCCTTTTAATCAAACAGGTTTTTCTACTTGCACTGAAGGATCTACCATCGGGGAAAGCCCTTGCCCTGATGATGTTTTTCTATGGGGACCGGATTATGTATTCACTTATGATTCACCAGGGGATGAATGTGTTTCGGTGAATGTTTTAAACGCCGAATCTGGAACAGGAGTTATCGTTTTGAATGGCCCTCCAGGTGATCCCGGAACTACTTGTGTTGCCCAAAGTACTGCCGGTATGATCGGTAGCGCAAACTTGAGTGCCGCCGGCACTTATTATATCATTGTTGGAAATGCTGAGGGTTGTACTGATTTTGATTTAAATATTGAAACAGCTGACTGTAATCTTTCTCCCGCTTTGGTGGATGCTTTATGCAATCCTTTAAATGGTTGCCAGGAATTTGACAACCAGGGAATGCCATTACCTTCCATTTTTAATTTAGACATTGGATTTGAAGATATTCCTATTGTAAATGGTTTGAACAATGGATGTTATTTGAATACAGGAGCCGGAAATTTCTATTGGTTTACTATCCAGGCACAAGCTGTAGGTAATTTTGGATTTATTGTTGATGGGGCCAATTTTGCTTCAGACATTGATTTGAGTGTTTGGGGACCATTCACTGAAGAAGAAGTATGTGATACACCAGCTGATGTCATTGATTACATTACCAATAATCAACCAATCAGAAGCTCCTGGGCAGGAGGAGCTGATCCTACTGGTTTGGCTGATATTCACCCGATATTAGGAACTCCTGTTTTAGATGAATTTGATTGTGGAAGTCCCGCAACTCCAGGTGCCGGAGGTGATGATTTTGTTAGAACGATTCAAACACAACTTGATGAAGTCTACGTGGTTTTGATTAATGACTGGGGTGGACAAATCATTGATGGGGCAATTGAAGTGGATTGGTCGCCTTCTGACCCTGAAGTTTTGAATCCATTACAAATAGAAGTTATGGGAGGCGATACTACCGTTTGCGAGGGAGAAGCAGCACAAATTGAAATTGCCACTGGAATTGCTGATATAGAGTGGATTACAAATACAAGTACACTAAGCTGTACCGATTGTCCAAATCCAATCGCTTCGCCCTTAGAAACAACCGTTTATTTGGCAGTAGTGAATGGAGTTTGTATTTACGATACTGTTGGAGTACAAGTTGGTGTTTACCATGTAGATGCAGGGCCTGATGTTTCTGTTTGTCTTGGTGAAGATATTCAAATTGTAGCTGGCAGCAATTATGATGATGCAACTTATGAATGGTCTGGCCCGGATTTGAGTTGTACAGATTGTCCTAACCCTTTTATAACTGGTTCAACTGTGGGAACGGTTACTTATACCGTTACACTCATTACACCTAATTGCACATTGACTGATGAAATGGAATTAAATGTTTTAACCAATCCGGCACCAATTTTTAGTGTGGTGACTGACTCCGTTGAACTATGTATCGGCGATAATACTGAACTTGGAAATCCTTCAAATGATGTAACTAACACTTACACCTGGTCATCTGATCCTCCGGGGTTCAATTCAGCAGATCCCAATCCAATTGTAAATCCAACGGAAACGACAACCTATTATGTGGAAGTGACAAATGGTCTTTGCCCTGTTTCGTCTTTTGACAGTGTTTATGTAGAAGTTTTTAGTATTCCTGTTTTAAATATTCAAAATGACACCTCAGTATGCCAGGGACAAATGGTTACACTGGGAAATACAATCCAAGAAACTGGTGTAATTTACAACTGGACTCCAAGCATTGGACTCGATTCCGATACTATTCCAAATCCTACTGCAACAATCAATTCCACACAAACCTATTCTTTGACTGCCATTAATGGTGCTTGTGTAACCACGGAATCAGTTACGGTAACATCTACAGTAATCAGTGTCGAGTTACAAAATCCAGATTCATTACTCATCTGCCGTGGTGAAGAAGTCAACCTGAGTGCTATTGCTTCACCTTTTGGAACACAGGTCTCATGGACACCTGATAATGGTACAATTAATCCTCCAACAGGCGACAATGTTATTGCAACTCCTCAAACTGCTACGACCTACTACGCTCATGTCAGTGTTCCTGGTTGTGAAAAATTTGATTCTATTTATATCGATGTGGATTCTATCCCTTCTAATTTAGCGATATTTCCTTCTGATGATTCCATTTGCGCGGGAACGATTGTAATATTAGAAACCGCAGCTTATGAACAATTTGATTTTCCTGATATTGAACATCAATGGCAGCCGAATTTGGGATTTCAATCTCCTGATTCTTTGTTAAACATGGTTATTGAGGCAGTTGAAACCACTTTATACACGCGAACTACTACTAATGGAGTATGTACCCAGGTTGATTCCGCTTTGTTAATTGTCTATACTCCGACTTCTATTGAAATAACTCCATCCGATACATCTATTTGCTTTGGAGATACAGTACAAATACTTGCAAGCAGCCCTGATGTTACTGAATTTGAATGGTCTCCTGATGATAATTCCTTGAGTTGTCTGAATTGTCCTGACCCTATTGCTACACCTAACTCTACTTCAACTTATACGGTTTATGGTGAATTTGAAGAATGTCCGGTTGAAGCTACCGTCCAAATCGAAGTAGTTCCTGCACCTTTGGCTGATGTCATTCCCGATACTGAAATCTGCCTTGGGGAATCTGTCCTTCTAAATCTTTTGCAGGACAACAACCCTGGAATAACCTGGACATGGACTTCTGATCCTAATGATCCTACACTTATCACCAATG
>JANQFJ010000148.1 GCA_028277915.1 Saprospiraceae bacterium | reverse complement strand
TAAAAATATGTTTTAGTGATGTGAGTTTATGTCCAAATTCTGATCAACTTTGCTATAAAGATGATAATTTTTTTCATCACTTATTGGGTTTAAAAATAATACATTCAACCAATTAGTTGAATGAAGAAATTTTTCTTATCTTTGACAATGGATTTTTTAACAATTTAAAACTGTAAATATGAAAGCTGTCAAAGTAAAATATGCTGTAAAACCAGAATACGCAGCGCAAAATAAAGCTAACATCAGGAAAGTAATGGAGGCATTGAAAGCCAACCCGATTGAAGGTATGCTTTATTCTTCTTATACCTTGGAAGATGGGCAATCATTTGTTCATATCAACATAGCAAAGGATGATGCAACAATCGCCAAATTGAATGATGTTCAGGAATTTGGTGAATTCAGAAAGGCACTAAAAGCAAGCGAGCCTATTGCTCCGCCAAAAGCCACCAAATTGCACCTTGTTTCTGCAGCATTTGAATTATAACAATTGGAACTTGAATCCAGAAATATTGATCAAAACATTATTTTTTCGGCGCTTTCGGATGCTAATCGAAGGAAGATCATTGAGATTTTACATCAAAAAGATTCTACACTTTTGGAGTTGTCAGCATCGTTTCCAATTTCTTTTCAGGCGTTGAGCAAGCATATTAAAATTCTTGAAGATGCTCAACTTCTGATCAAGAAAAAACAAGGAAAATTCAGAATTCTTTCTTTGAATAGAAACACCCTCAGGTTGCCACTTAAGTGGATTTCTTATTATTCAAATTTTTGGAACGAGTCGTTTGACAAATTGAGTGATTTAATTGACAAAACAAACCTCGATGAAGACAGTAAATAAAGTATTTGTCAGCCGAAAATTTATTTGCTCACCAGCTGAATTATTCGATTGGCTTGTTCAGCCGGAGCTGATTGCTCAATGGTTCGGGCCGAAACATTTGATAGTTGGTGAAGTACACTCAAATCTAGAGGTTGATGGACAAATTTCAATTGAATTGAAAAAAGCAAATGGCTCTAACTTTTTTATAAAAGGCCAATATTTAGAAATCGATAAACCTGAAAAACTGGTTTTTTCATACCAATATTCCGATTTACAAAATCCTCCGCCAGAAAGTGTTGTAACCATTAAACTCAAGGCATTGAATCAAAATCAAACCGAATTGACTTTAATTCAAAGCTTTGAGCAAATCCCTGAGGATATGCCTTCCAGAAAAGACGCCTGGAACCATATGTTGCAAGTGTTGGAAAACCAGGTTTCCTAGTTTTTTGTAAGCTGAATGGTCTCTGCTTCTCTTTTCAAATCAGCAGCATATGTTTCAAAAGCTTCGTCAAACGGAGGAATTAGCTTGGCATAAAGTGGAAACATCAGACCTCCCATTTTTTCATGCATGGTAAATTGAACCGACCCATCGTTTTGCTTGTCAAGTGTAAAAGTCCGTTTTCCCTGGCTGTCTCCCCAAACCATACTTTTTTCAGGATTCATTTCCTTGATTTTGATTTTGAAGGTTCGTTTTTCATCCAGTTTGACTTTTAATTTGATTTTCTCACCTTCTTTTATATTGCCTTCGATGGAAGTGATCGTTGAGTTCCATCTTGGGAAGTCCTCAGCATTGGTCAATAATGCCCAAATGATAGAAGCATCCGCTTTGATATTAATACTTACTGAAGTTGCACGGCTAAATGTTTTTTTGATCGTAGTTGCTTTACCGTCCTGAGCAGAAGAAATTGTCGTCATAATCATAAAAATTGTTGTTAGAAAATACTTCATTTTGAATGTTTTTTATGCTTTGACGATTGAGCAATAAAAAACGATAGGCTAATGAGCGTTTTTTTTCAAATAGTTTTCCATGACTTTTCTATTATGCTCTAAATGAGCGAGTTGCAATTCTGTAGCTCCTGATTCAAAAGGATCAATTCCTTTTAAAACCTGCATTCTCAGGTCAAATAAATGTTCTTTTTCGGCGCTTTGTGCAGCTTTGTGCATCTCGATTTTATTCAATTCCTCCTGAGCATTTTGTTTGGGATTGAAAATTCCGTTGAGTTCTGTGCATTGATGACAAGTTCCTTTTTTGTTGATCAAAGCACAACGTCCTTCGAAGATATTGATCATTTTTGATCTTCCGGTGTGCAAATAATATTTAACCATTGCTTCAGAATTTTCAATGATCAATGCAATTTCAGCAACTTTAAAATCATAAACCTCTTTTAAAAGTAAACAAATTTGCTGCTCCAATGGAAGGGATTTGGCAATGCAGGTGAAACAAAAGGCGATGTGTTCTTTGATCTCAAAATTTCCCTGAGGAGAGGTCATTCGGATATTCATCGCCTCCTGAAAAAACGCTTTGTTGGACATAGCTGCTTCTTTGCAGATGTCCGTAACGTCTTCAGTCCAACGCCTTTTCGCTCTTAAATTGTCTTTGGCGAGATTAGAGGCAATAGCAAAAATCCAGGTTCTTAGCGTTGAATTTCCTTTGAAAGTGTCCAGTTTATCGGTTGCTTTGATCCAGGTATCCTGAACGATGTCTTCAGTGTCCTGAACACTTGCTGTGATTCTCAAAACGAAAGATTTCAATTGTCCTCTTGCGGCTTCAAATTCTGTGTTTAAATGTTCTTTGGTCATTTGGGTATTTTGTTTGGATCAAATATTTAATTGTTTTAAAATTAAAACAAAAAATAAGTTTCGTCTAAGAAAAATGACTTTTTGAGATATAGGGAATAATTTAAAAATAGATCAATTAGTCAAAATCATGTTTCCTTGCAATTTTAAAATTCCAGGTCATTCAGGTACCGATTTTAAACATAGAAAAGCCTTTCAAAAAACAAAAGAGAGATTAAAAAGGAAAATAAGGACCGACTCATCATTGAAAAAATCCCAACCGACGACCTCGCGTAGAAACACTATTCCGTATTCCAAAACCAATGTAAGCAAACCTTTAAAATGGATGGTAGCTATCACCCGTTTGTCCATGTTTTTATTGGTTTTTTTGTTGGCCAAAAATATTGCATGTTCCGTTTATGCAGACATGACAACCAATTCTTATAAAGGCATAAAGGCTCATGTCCACTATAAAAATGGATTAACTTATATGGAAAGATATCGGCTTTTAATAAAAGAGGGGAATGAATGTTTGAAGGCTGACCAGTTGGATGAAGCACAGCAAAAGTTTACCAAAGCATGGGATTTGGACCGTTATGGATTTGAAGTAAATCTTGGAATGACGAAAACTCTGTTGAAAAAATGCAAGCGTAACGGAGAATATTGTAGGGAAGCCAAAGCCTTTTTCAACTTTATGAAAAAGAATGCAAAACTATCTGATATCGAGCTAAATGATATAGAAAAACTCTATGTTTCTAAATAATAATGGTAGGTCAATTTACATTGTATTCTTCTTCTTTTTCCTATTTTTATAAGCATTCCTAAGCAAAACGATTTTAAAAACCACCTTCACTAAGGGTAAAACTATTTTCAAGTGTATAAAAAGTGATACTTTTTATACACTAAAAGATTAAACTAATATCATGAAGCATTTTACTATCTTATTGTTTGCCGCTTTGTTAAGCTTCCAATATTTTTCTTGTACCAAGGATATTGGCAGTGCTGTTATTACTTACCAGGAAGCAACTGCAATTTATAGTGACCTGGAAGATGTCCGAAATCAAGCACTCAACACCGCAGTTCGATCTGTAAATAATCCTGGAAAAATATACGTTGGATCGGATTTTATTTTACTCGGGGAAGAAGAACAAGGCGTTCATGTCATTGATAATGCGAATATTTCTAACCCCATTTTTATCAACTTTATCAATATTCCGGGCAATCGGGAGTTTTTTGTAAATGGTCAATATTTGTATGCGGAAAGTTATTACGATCTTTTGAAAATTGATCTGTCAAACCTCAACGATGTTCAACTTGTCGCTAGAGTGAATAATCTTTTCCAGGAAGCGATGTTCAATGATAGCGGTGAAGCTTTGTTGGGTTTTAGTTTTAAAGAGGTGCAGAAAGAAATTGATGTGCAAAGCGATTTTTATGAGGACATTATGGAAGACAATATTGTTTATCTTGATTTTGCAAAAAACATCATTCCAAGGTCGGCCGTACCTTCTTCCTTTGCTGGCAATAGCAATCAGCAAAGTGGAACGGTCAACCGGATAACTTACAGTCAGGAGCATGTTTATGTCATTAATCTTAATAATTTGGCGATCGTCGATGATCGAACTAGTGCATTTGAAAAAATAAGTATCACCTCTAATCTCACACTTCCAGAAGCTATGGAAACTATCTTTCCGTATGAGGATAAACTGTTTGTTGGTTCGCGTTCTGCTATGAACATTTATAATGCCGCAGATCCACAAAAGCCGACAGACCTTTACCAGTTTGATCACGCAACTTCTTGCGACCCCGTTTTGCCGGACGACAATGTAGCTTATATCACTTTACGAACTGGTGATTTTTCTGGTTGTCCCGGACATATCAATGCCTTGGTAGTGTTGAATATTGAAAATCTAAGTTCACCAAGCCAGGAAGCGGAGATCGTAATGGAAAGTCCTTACGGTATGACTCTTTTGGAAAATATGCTTTTTGTCGGAGAAGGGGAGAATGGACTGAGTATTTTTGATGTAAATGATCGGTATCAGCCGCAATTACTAAAAAAGGAAACAGAGATCAAGGCTTATGACGCAATTGCACACCCAACGATAAGCGAGTTGATATTGATCGCCGGCCCTGATGGTTTGTCGCAGTTTACGATGAATAATGCGCTAGATTTTAATAAGAACAGTCAAATAAGTTATTAGGCCATTTCTTGATTTGGTTGGTTTTTCAAGTTTTATTCGCATTTTATTCAAAAATAAAATGGTTGAAATTTCCTACAAGATAATCCAGCGGATGGTTATTGCTTGCCTTTTGATGATGACGGTAATAACATTTGGGTATGGGCAAAAATCACCAGAGGCTTTGATCTATTGTCGGGACGGTTCCGTTTTTCGAGGTAAGCTGATTGACGAAAATGGAAAGTACGTTTTATTCGAATCTCAGCAAAAAGATACCATCCGTTTGCCCAGGTCAATAGTAAAAAAAGTTTTTAAAAGCGGCGATTATCTTTTTCACACCAATGGCAAAATGCACGATGTAAAAGGATTTTTTTGGTCGATTAATCTTGGACTTAACATTGTAGATTTTCTTACACCGGAAGAAATCAGATCAGAACATTTCGAATTTTTGTTTGGCTGGCGTATTAACAAAAGATGGACGGTGGCAAATGGCTTTGGTAGTGAATTTAATACCAATCAGGTTGGAGGATTCCCTGTGGAGACTACTTTTGCTTCGCTTTTTTTATATGGTCGGTATTATTTTAATGATGGTCGTCAACGGTTTTTTGCGCATAGTCGTCTGGGATTTGGCATGGGAACTGAAGA
>JANQFJ010000122.1 GCA_028277915.1 Saprospiraceae bacterium | reverse complement strand
CGGAAAATTGGGGGATTATTGAAGAATTAGCAGATGTGGTTGGTGCTACAACTGCGTGTTCGCGCCCTGTCGCCGATACCGGGTGGAGGCCACATCATGAACACGTAGGACAAACAGGGGTTGCTATTCGTCCAAATCTTTATATTGCCGTTGGGATCAGCGGTGCTATTCAGCATCTGGCCGGTGTAAACAACTCAAAGGTGATTGTTGTTATCAATAAAGATCCGGAAGCACCGTTTTTCAAAGCTGCGGATTACGGAGTATGTGCTGACTTATTTGATGTGGTTCCAAAACTTACAGAAGCGATCAAAAATTATAAAGCCTCAAATTAAAAAATCAGGGTGACAGTGAATTTGTAATCAATTGCCCGAATCATACAAGGCTTTATTTTTATTTTTTTAATTAGTACATTTGTGCCCCGAAAGGCATTTGGGAATTTGATCTTTTAGATTAAAATTGTAAATTGTCAAAGAGACTACGGTTATCAAGGATTGTGTTTTTTTATTATAAAAATCCTTGTTATCTAAAATGTTGATATTCAAAGAAGTGGAATAGTATTTGCCTTAATGATCCCTTGAAGCTATTTTATGATTAAACACGGTCTGATTCTCAAATGCTAGTTGGTAAAATACTGAATTTAAAACCTTTCCGTAATAAAGAACAAGGTGAAATTCAAAGCCCGGAAAATTAAATTTTCGATTGATGAAAAAAATAGAACTTGATATAGTAGCCCTTTCTCATAGCGTAACTCAATCCCACAATTACGCGGTAGTTCTTGGAGAGCAGGAAGGCTCGAGAAGGCTTCCGATTGTCATAGGCGGATTTGAAGCCCAGGCTATCGCAGTGGCTATGGAACGCATGAGTCCTAATCGTCCATTGACCCATGATCTGTTTAAAAATACGCTGGAAATTTTTGATGTAGAACTTAAAGAAGTTGTCATTAATAATTTGCTCGATGGTATATTTTATGCTCGGTTGGTTTGTGTAAAGGAAGGTAAAGAATTGGAAATTGACAGCCGAACTTCAGATGCCCTTGCTATGGCGGTCCGGTTTAATTGCCCGATTTATACTTATGAGTTCATCCTCGATGCCGCTGGCGTAATTTTGGAAGAGCCTGAAGAAGAACCAGCAGAACCTAGCGAAGGCGGTAAAAAAACAAGACGCAAAAAGAAAAAAGCGATTTCAGGTGGGGCTCCCTCATTAGCATCTCACTCGATTGAAGAACTTGAAATGATGTTGAAAGAAGTTCTTGGAGAAGAGGATTATGAAGAAGCGGCAAAAATCAGAGACGAAATCAAAAGAAGAAAACCAGAAGAAAATAAATAACTTTGTCATGATTAGTTTCAAAAGCGGTTTGGAGGTTTTCAAACCGCTTTTGTTATTTTTTGAGACAATACTTCCACTGTTTTTTCAATCATAGTGTCATCAATGTCAAGGTGAGTACAAAATCTCACTGTTTGAGGTCCAAAAGGTGAAGCAAGAATACCAAACTTTTCAAGCAATTCGATAAATGAAGCACTTGTAAAAGGAGCTTTTACATCAAAAATGACAATATTGGTTTGTACAGGACAGACATTTTCAATGTAATCTAAAGTTGCTAAAACACGTCCGAGTTTTTTCGCATTTTCATTGTCAATTTTTAATCGTTCGATATGATGCTCAAGCGCGTATAACCCTGCAGCTGCCAAATAACCAGCCTGTCGCATTCCTCCTCCCAACACTTTCCTTACTTTTCTTGCTTTTTTTATAATTTCCTGATTTCCAATAAGTAAAGAGCCAACAGGTGCTCCTAGTCCCTTTGACAGACAAATAGAAATGGTATCAAATAATTCGCCAATCGCTTCAGGTTTGTCTCTGGTTTCTACAAGGGCATTAAAAATTCGGGCCCCATCGAGATGTAATCTCAAGTCAGATTCTTTGCAAAGTTGGTGAATAGGTCTTAGTTCATCAATCGTATAAAAACTACCACCACCTTTGTTGCAAGTGTTTTCAATCACGACAAGGCGGCTTCTGGGGAGCCAGTCAAATTCCGGTTTGATGGCATCTTTTATTTGACCGGCAGTGATTTTGCCATTTTGCCCTTTAATCAAATTGATAGCAACGCCACTATTAGAGCTATAACCTCCGGTTTCATATTGGTAAACGTGGGAATATTCATCACAAATGACTTCGTCAAGCCTTTCAGTGTGGACATTTATAGCAATTTGATTAGTCATGGTCCCACTGGGACAAAACAGAGCAGCTTCTTTGGCAAACATCGAAGCAGCCATTTTTTCAAGTCTATTCACAGTTGGATCCTGCCGAAAAACATCATCCCCCACTTCAGCCGCCATCATGGCCTGTAGCATGCGAAGGGTTGGTTTGGTGACTGTGTCGCTGATTAGGTTTATGATCATAAATTTTAGCAGTTTGTTTATTCTATTACAAAATACAAAATGATCAGTAAAATCGATTTAGAATGAAAAATTAATGAACCAAAAAGATTTAAAGGAGGCAACTCTTATTTCAGAATTTCAATCAATATACTGATTTTAAGCTTTTTATAAGTTAAATTAAGGGCTGGTGTCAATTTTACACTAAATAGGTTCTCCTTGCTTTGGCAAGTTCCAAGATTTGCTTAAATTGTTCAGAAATAGAAACATCTCACATATGATCGAATTAGACAAGTTTTTTAAATCCCCATTTACAGTCGATAATGTTATATTTGGTTTCGATGAAGGGGATTTGAAAGTACTTTTAATTAAAAGAGGAGAAGAGCCTTTTAAAGATGAATGGGCATTGCCAGGTTATTTTGTAAATGAAAATGAAGATTTGGACTCTGCTGCAAAGCGCGTATTGGCAGAGCTAACCGGTATAAAAAATGTCTATTTAGAACAGGTAAACACGTTTGGTGCCGTAGATCGCCATCCTTTGGGTCGAGTGATTACAGTTGCATATTATTCATTGATAAAAATTAGCGATTACAACCTTCATGCATCATCAATTGCCATCAACGCCAAATGGCATAGCATTGCAAAGTTGAAATATCTTGCTTTTGATCATTTTAAAATTCTTATGGCATGTTTTCAAAGGCTAAAAAACAGAGTCAGGGAACGCCCTGTCGGTTTTGAATTATTGCCTCCCAAATTTACTTTGACCCAATTGCAACATCTTTATGAGGCCATCCTTGAAACAAATCTCGACAAGCGCAATTTTCGAAAGAAGATATTGTCTATGAACCTCTTGCTCGATCTAAACGAAATGCAGGAAGGCGTTGCTCACAGGCCGGCCCGATTATATCAATTTGATAAAATGAAATACGAACAATTTCTTGCAGAGGGTTATGTTTTTGACCTTTCAGGTAGTAAAAATAAAAGCAGCAAGAAAAAATCCAAAAAATCTGTCTGAATAGTATTTTTAAAAATCACTTAGGGGCAGGACAATTGCTCACCTTTACCATTAAATACATAAAAATTCATGTCCGGGTTTGAGTTGCAATACGAACTGATAAGATCGTTAATGTCTTGATAGTCAGCATCATAATGAAAAATAAAAGTATTATGCAGTTTGTCTTCAACTTCCTCTTCCAACGAAATTGACCGGTCTTCCGAAATAGAAAAATAACCGTAATAGCCTGCATTATACCCTTCCGAAAAACTAATGTTAGAAGATATATTTTCGAGGTCTTTTATAAAGTTTTCGCTTTCAGATTTTAAATTTTCGTCTTCATATCCTACATAACCCCAGACAGTGTATTGAGGGATTTTATACAATTTGTCATGGCTTACTTCAAATCCATTTTCAGTATTCATTTTCAAATAATAGTCATCACTACTGACTGATAGGTTACCGCTATTGGTTACAACATCTTTAAGGTTGATTTGGACGTAATAATTTTGCTCGTTGATATTATCAAGCGGGATGGAAACAAAAGCGGGAGCGCTACCAGGAATACAGGATGCGGGTTCCAAAATGTCGTTGATCGAAAGCGTAATTTGATTTTCGTCGCTATAAATTGAATAATCAATTATGGCATTCAGGCAATCCTGGTTTTGAATACTTTTTACAGTTATATTAAAAACATTTCCTCCATTACTGATATCTTCAAACATATCAATGTAAAAATCATCTTCAATATTTATGATTACGCTTGGTCCTAATTCGCTCTTCTGACAGTTTCCTAAAGCAAGGATCAAAAATATAAAAAACCCATATTGTACAATACGACCCATCTCAACATTATTTTATAATAAACCTGTACTTCAAAAACGCAGCCATTGTCAAATAGCTGCTTTGGTTTTTGTAATACGAAATTTAAATAGTTTTGCTGCAAAAATAGATACTTTGTTTAATTTTAAAAAAGCATTGTTGCAGAAGGTCGGCAATTTGCTTTTAACCGGATTCAAAAAATGGCACTCAAGTTTTTATAATATGCATTTGTCCATGAGAAAACGCGATTCATCCATAGAGTTTGGTGAAAAACTTCAAAATTTAGTTTTTGTAGCAACTTTTTAATAAGTCTTTTGTCTTTACACCATCTATGATCGAATTAAAAAACATCCAGAAATCCTACCAAACAGGTTATACCAAACTAGAAGTTTTAAAAGGTATTGACCTTCATATCGAAAAAGGAGAGTTTGTTTCCATCATGGGATCTTCGGGAAGTGGAAAGTCAACGCTTCTAAATATCCTCGGTATTCTGGATGAATATGATACAGGAGAATATCGTCTGGATGGAACTTTTATCAACAAACAACTTACTCAAAAACAGGCGGCAATTTATCGAAACCAATTTATTGGTTTTGTGTTCCAGTCTTTTAATTTATTAAATTTTAAAACTGCTTTGGAAAATGTTGCCTTACCACTTTATTACCAAAAGATAGATCGAAAGCAGCGGCAAAAAGTTGCAATGGAATACCTAGATCGGGTAGGTTTAAGAGATTGGGCAGATCATCTTCCCAACCAACTCTCAGGAGGTCAACAACAGAGAGTTGCAATTGCACGGTCAATGGTAGCAAGGCCAAAAATCATCCTGGCTGATGAACCAACCGGTGCGCTGGACTCAAAAACATCTTTTGAAGTGATGAAATTATTCAAAGAGGTGAATGATGAGGGTATTACAGTGCTTGTGGTGACACATGAAAATGATATTTCTAAAATGACAAAAAGAATAATCCGGTTGAATGACGGGATTATAGGAGAAAATATTTTGCTTGAAAATGCAAGTACGGGCGCGTCTTAAATTTTAAGAATAAGACTTCAAATATATAAATCAACTAATCAATCATTATCAAACACGTTAAAACCCAAACTCACTACAATGATTGATTTTGACAAATGGCAGGAGATCTTTAGCAGTATGAAAAGGCATAAATTGCGAACTTTTCTCACTGCTTTAAGCGTTTGGTGGGGAATCTTTATGCTGGTACTCTTGCTCGGTATGGGAAAAGGACTGCAAAACAGTGTTGAGCACAGCTTCAGGGATGATGCAATAAATAGCTTGTGGATTTACAACGGGCGTACTTCCAAACCATATAAAGGCCTGCCACCCGGTCGATATATCCAATTTACAAACGATGATTATGACCTGATAAAAAGTCAGGTTCCCGAAGTTGAACACATCACTGGCCGATATTACCTACGTGGGCAGTTCAATATAAAATATAAAAACAAAAGCCTTTCTTTCGATATCCGCTCTGTGCATCCTGATCACCAGGTTCTGGAAAATACAATTATCATAAAAGGACGTTTTTTGAATGATACGGATATAAAAGAATACCGGAAAGTATGTGCCATTGGAAAAATTGTAGCAGAAGATTTTTTTGGAGAAGAAGAAGCGATTGGTAAATATTTGAAAATAAAAGGCACGGATTACAAAATCGTTGGTGTTTTCAGGGATGAGGGACATGAAAACGAAATGCGCAAAATCTACCTTCCGGTTACCACAGCCCAAAGGGTGGATTCTGCAAATGGAAGGCTACATCAAATGATGGCTACAATTGGCGATGCAGGTGTAAATGAGTCAATGAGGATTGAAAATAAAATAAAAAAGCTTCTCTCTGAAAGACACAAGTTTGCTATTGATGACGATCAAGCCCTTTATGTAAGAAACGGAGTCGAAAGATTTCAGGAATTTCAAATGGTTTTTGCTTTTATCAAAGGATTTATTTGGTTTGTCGGTATTGGAAGCATCATCGCTGGAGTCATAGGTGTAAGCAATATCATGTTGATCGTGATCAAAGATCGAACTAAAGAAATTGGAATTCGAAAAGCGATGGGAGCTACTCCGCTTTCCATTATAGGAATGGTCATGCAAGAAGCCGTTTTTCTTACTAGTCTTGCAGGGTATATTGGATTGATAACGGGATTTGGGTTGATTTATGGGATGAATTATCTAATGGTTGAAAACGAAATGGAATTAGAGTTTTTCCGTAACCCGGAAGTTGATTTCATGACAGTTTTAACCGCATTGATTTTTTTAATTTGTTGTGGTGCATTATCAGGATTGATTCCAGCGATACAGGCTGTTCGGATAAATCCCGTGGCAGCAATGAAATCTTAAAACCAGTCATTTAAACTATACTATAAATCAAAAATCTATGTTTGATTTTGACAAGTGGCAGGAAATATTCGATACGATCAAAAAGCACAAGTTGAGGACTTTTTTGACTGCTTTGGGTGTTTTTTGGGGTATCTTCATGTTGGTATTTTTAATGGGGTCTGGCAAGGGACTTGAAAACGGCGTAATGGGCCAGTTTGGAACACATGCAACCAATGCACTTTATGTTTGGACGCAAAGAACAACAATGCCTTATAAAGGACTTCCTGCAGGCCGTTACAACCAATTGACAATTGATGACATACAGGCGATCGAAGATAATTTTCCTCAGGTTGAATACATAGCTCCACGGATGTTTGTGCCTTCCGGCGAAATTGTTCATGGCAACAATTCTGCTGCATTTGATGTTCGAGGCGAACGCCCGGATTTGCAACACATTGAAGCAATGTACATTGATGAGGGGAGGTTTATTAATGAATTTGATTTAAAAGATCGTCGAAAAATTGCTGTCATTGGTAACCGTGTAAGAGAAGTTCTGTTTGAAGGGGAAAAAGATCAAAATGCCATTGGAAAATACCTGAGAATCAATGGAACTGATTATTTGGTTGTTGGTATTTTCAAATCTAGTCGAAAAGGGGAAGATGGTGTTGATGATGAACAGACCATTTATATTCCACTGACAACAGCTCAACAGGTGACCAACCGACATAATGAAATTAATTGGTTTGTATGTACTATTAATAAAAATTTTAGAGTCGATCCAATCGATGAAGGGATTAAAAGTCTTCTGAGAAAGCGCCATCGGATTCATCCAGACGACCGGCAAGGTGTGCGATCCGATAATATTGAAGAAGAATTCAGAGAAATCAATGGATTATTCTTTGGAATTCGTTTGATCGTCTGGATCGTTGGTATTGGAAGTCTCTTGGCGGGAGTAATTGGCGTGGGAAATATTATGCTCATCATCGTAAAAGAAAGAACCAAGGAGATTGGGATACGAAAAGCAATGGGTGCAACTCCGTCTTCAATCGTAAGTATGATTTTATTGGAGTCTGTTTTTATAACGACTATGGCAGGATACTTTGGATTGCTGGTCAGTACGGGGCTGATTTTATTGATGAACACAGCAGTTGGAGAAGGAAGCGACTTTTTTGCAAATCCTGAAGTCGATATGGCTGTTGGCCTTGGTGCCCTGGTGATTCTGGTAATATCAGGAGCATTGACCGGGTTGATTCCTGCGCTTCAGGCTTCTAGAGTAAATCCTGTGATAGCTTTGAAAGATGAGTGAAAAAGGGGAGGGCAGAGGATGTGTGGATGTTTCCTCACTTCTTAATCGTGTTGGACTGAAAAAGGAATACATAGAACCATAAACCGCAATCTATAAATTAATAACCATAATTACTAACTAACACAAAAAACTGACAATGAGTAAAGGATGTGGAATATCCCTAGGTGTATTTTTAGTAGTCGTTTCCATTTTATTAGGCGGCTATTTTTATAATAAAAGTAAAAAAGATCCTGTCGTATATGATCTGACGAAGCCTGAAATCCTGGACATTATTAAAAAGACTGTGGCTACTGGTTCTATCAACCCAAGGCTTGAAGTACACATAAAACCACAGGTTTCCGGTGTAGTTGAAGAGCTTTACGCAGAGCCTGGTTTGATGGTAAAAAAGGGAGAACGAATTGCGAAAATAAAATTAGTTCCCAGTCAGGTAAACATAAACTCGGCGCAGTCCGGAGTTGAATTAGCACGAATCCGATTTAAAGAGGCAAAACGGGAATTGGAACGTCAGAAAGAAGTCTTTGGGAAAAAACTTGATGTTGAACAGACTCGGATTAGTTACGAAAATGCAAAGATCGAAGAAGAACGCCAAAAAAAGTTGTATGAAGATGGTATCATCTCAGAGCAGACGTATAATAATTTTAAAATGGAAAAAGAAATCCAGAAAACGGCCTACGAAAATGCTCAGATTCTTTCCCGTAATAACTTAAAGCAATTTGAATCTGAAGTGGATATTCGGGAACAGGAGCTGGAAGCGGCTATCAATAACCTTGCTTTACTCAAAGAAGGTGCATCAAAGAGCTCTCAGCAGGTTTCTAACGTTGTGGTTTCTACGGTTGACGGAATGATCCTGGATATTCCTATCGAAGAGGGGTCATCGGTTATTGAACGTAATAATTTCAATGAAGGAACGAGTATCGCAATCGTGGCAGATATGAATTCGTTGATTTTCGAAGGAAAGGTTGACGAATCTGATGTTGGAAAACTTAAAGAAGGCATGCCTCTCGAACTAACAGTAGGTGCAATAGAAGACAAAAAAATCGGAGCAACATTAGAATATATCTCTCCGAAAGGAGTGGAGGAAGAAGGTTCTGTTAAGTTTGAAGTGAAAGCAGCTATCAAACCTCAAGAAGATGTTTTCCTTCGAGCAGGTTACAGTGCAAATGGAGATATCATTTTAGACCGGAGAGATAAAGTGGTTTCGATTAAAGAAAGGGATTTGATCATTGAAGAAGATTCAACTTTTGTTGAGGTGGTAGTTGGAGACCAGCAATTTGAAAAAAAGCAAATCCAAACCGGTCTTTCCGATGGCATTCAGATCGAAGTCCTAGATGGTTTAGACACGACTACACAGATCAAAGTTTTGACTGGTGAAGGGCGATGAATTGTCTAATAGAACCTTCCTAAACTAATTTAAAATATTTAAAATCTAAAACGTATTTTTACGGAGGTCATCAGCATTTTTTCACTGATGACCTCCACCGTTTTGAGAAAACATCCTTGATTTACAATTAGCTTCGTATCAAAGGTGACCATTTTTCGTACTGAAGTATGGAAAATTCACCATCAAAACTTTTCAGTGATTATGAAAAGACTGTTACTGCTTTATACCATTTTTGTTTTTTGCAACCAATTCGCTAATGCTCAAACTCAAATTTCAGGGGTGATCAATCATTATGCGAAAGTAAATGCCATTGATTCTGACTGCCAAAGCAAATTAACAGTTGATGATACAACGGGTTTTGCAGTGGGGATGAATGTCATTTTGGTTCAAATGAAAGGGGTGGCAATGGATGAATCAAACACCGCCGCATTTGGAGATTTTGTGATATATAATTCTGCTGGGTTTTATGAGAAAAACGAAATCGATTCTATTAGCTCAACCTGCATTTTTCTTAAATATCAATTGCTCAATATTTATAATGTAGCGGACTTGGTACAATTGGTTACAATGCCAACTTTTGATTCAGCTATCGTAACGGATACGCTGACAGCCGATCCCTGGAATGGAGAGAAGGGTGGAATCTTGGCCTTTTCTGTTGAAAATGAATTAATTTTAAATGAAAACATAGATGTAAGCCATAAAGGGTTCAGGGGTGGCAAGTCTGTTTCTTTTCCAAATGATTGTAGTTGGCTCAATCAGCAAAATGATTTTTATTATGATCAGAACGATTGGCGTGGTGCTGAGAAAGGAGAAGGATCGGCTAATTTTATTGCAGGAAAAGAAGCTGGTAAAGGCGCCCAGTACAACGGAGGAGGAGGTGGAAATGATCATAATTCGGGCGGAGGAGGTGGTTCCCATATATCATCTACGACAGGAAGTTCTGGTGGAAGGGGAGGTGACAACAATGAACCTTCTCTTTTCGGTTGTAAAGGTTTGCACCCGGGGGTTGGTGGTAAAGGACTGATCATTGATTCAAGAAGAGTGTTCTTTGGTGGCGGCGGTGGTGCTGGTCACGGGAACAATGATGTTGGAACTGATGGTGGAAATGCAGGCGGTATAATCATTATGGAAACCAATATCGTGACTGCTAATAATTACAAAATAATGAGTAATGGAGAAACTCCGCCTGTAGGGGGAGGAGATGGTGGTGGTGGTGGTGGTGCCGGAGGATCTGTTTTAATAATCCTTGATTCGATCATTGGTACACTCACTTTTGAATTGAAAGGAGGTGATGGTGGATCAATTGATAATAATGGAGATGAAAGATGCCACGGGCCTGGCGGTGGCGGTGGTGGCGGGCATCTTGAGTTGACTATTGGTCAGGGTTCCTGGACAGCTTTGCTGGATGGTGGTTCGGCCGGCATGTCAATCAATTCGAGCTCATGCCCAGACTCCAATAATGGTGCGGAAGATGGATTAAATGGAACTTTTAAAAACCTGGATACCCTTCGACAGGCGACTCTTGGACATACAGGCATGAACATTGAGACTCAACCTTCATCTCTTCAAGTTTGTGAAAATGAACTCTCCATTTTTTTGGTATCTGCTAGTGGAAATATCTTGGGGTATCAATGGCAAGTAGATGATGGCAGTGGCTTTCAGGACATCTCAAATGGCCTGGTGTATTCAGGAACCAATGCAGATTCTTTGACAATTCTTAATCCTACAGCCTCGATGACGGGCTTGGTTTTTCAATGTATTATCTCGTCAAATTGTGGAAATATAACTTCCGATACTGCTAGTTTGGAGGTAGTAGAGGCGGCTTTAGTGACGAATCAACCTTATCCTGTTGAAGTTTGTGCAGGAAACGAAACTTATTTTTTGGTATCTGTGAATGAAGGATCGGCAAATTTTCAGTGGCAGGTGGATGACGGCAGTGGCTTTCAGAATATCATGGATAGTTCGGATTATTTGGGGACAGATACTGATTCTTTGACGGTTTTGGACCCATCTATATTTATGTCTGGTTGGTTGTTTCAATGTATTGTCTCAACAAATTGTGGTGAAGTGATTTCGCAGGAAGCTATGCTGGAAGTTATTGAAGTTGCTGTAATTTTGGAACAACCCGAATCAGTAAATCTTTGTGAAGGTGAAAGTGTCGCATATTCAATTGTAGTCAATCAGCCTAATCTGGAATACCAATGGCAAATGGATGATGGAAACGGTTTTTTTAATCTTTTGGATAATGCTATTTACTCAGGTACAAATACACCTGTTTTAAATATTGCAGGGATTGTTCTTTCAATGAATGGTGCTTTTTATCAATGCCTGGTGACGGACGATTGCGGAAATGTGATAGCTAGCGATGCCGCAATTTTGAATGTTGAAACAGCACCTACGGCTCAATTTAATTATACAACGAATGGGAGTATAGTTAATTTTGATAATCTCAGCAGTTCAAATGCCACTTCTTTTGAATGGGATTTTGGAGATAATTCAACCAGTTCTGCAACTGCTCCGTCCCACGATTATTTGCAAAGCGGAATATATATTGTCCAGTTGATTGCCTTTAACAACTGTGGGAATGATACCACAATTCAGCAGGTCGAGATTTCTTTTATGGATCTGCCACAGGCTGCCTTTACCGTTGATAATGGAACGGGGTGTGCCCCCTTGCTTGTTCAATTTATGGATCAATCCACGGGTGACATTGACTTCTGGCAATGGTCTTTCCCGGGGGGTAATCCAAATAGTTCGACAGACCAAAATCCACAGGTGCTTTACAATACCTCTGGAGTTTATGATGTTAGCCTGGAAATCAGCAATTCTGCGGGAACGGATGTAATAACTTATGAAAGTTTCATAACTGTTGAATTGCCTATTTTCGCTGGTTTTGATTATACAGTTGACGAAAATGTGGTTTCTTTTTCAAATACAACTGCAAATGCAACTCAATTTGAATGGGATTTTGGAGACAACACCCCAGTATCCACCGAAGAAAATCCAGTCCATGAATACACTTTTCCGGGAGTTTATTTAGTGACGCTTGTTGCTACCAATCCATTGTGCGGAAGTGCGA
>JANQFJ010000117.1 GCA_028277915.1 Saprospiraceae bacterium | reverse complement strand
ATGGTCCATACTTACGCTAATGCCGTAGTTGGAGAAAAACCGGAACAGTTACCTTCCCTTCCGCTTCCATCTTTCAAAATGTTGTCATCAATTAAAGATGAATTTACTCTGCATTTAGAGTCTGAAGTCACATTTTCTGAAGCTGAAAAAATTGCTGCAAAATATATTGTCGGGAAATCCTTTTCGAAAGGTATTTTTAAATTGAAAATTGTTGATTTGAAGTTGTTTGGAGTGGATGGAAAAATTGGAATTGAAGCACAATTGAAAGGGACTTACAATGGAAAAATAAAGTTCGAAGGAATACCAGTGTTTGATCCAGAGACAAAAGAAGTTGAAGTGAAAGGTGTTGAATATCAGATTGTTACGATAAATTTATTGTTTAGGTTCCTCAACTGGCTATTTAAAGGTATAATCCAGAAAAGGTTGAAAAAACATTTGCATTTTCCATTAACAGAAAATTTGAATGAACTGATGAAAGAACTTCAAAAAGTACTCGAAAATCATGAATTGGTTGATGGTGTTATTTTAAATGGAAACCTTTACAAATTTGAGGTCGTAAATATAGGATTAGAAGAAAAATCACTGAAGATCACGATCAACGCTTCCGGAAAACTCAATCTTCATGTGAATAAAATTGAAATAAAAAAAGAACTTGAAAATTGACTACATTTCATCTAAAAATAGTTTTATTTGAACCATACCTGGTATTTATTTTAATTGAAAACTACTATTTATGAGTTTTGCTATTGCTGCCGGCCATGATGCTACTGCAGATACCGCTTTAGAGATATTGAATGCCGGAGGAAATGCCTTTGATGCAGCGATTGCAGCTATGATGTCAGCTTTTGTTGCCGAACCAGCAATGATGTCAGGTGGTGGTGGTGCATTTGCGAATATTCGAAAAGCCGATGGAACTTGTCTCATTTATGATTTTTTTAGCCAAACTCCCCGCCACAAAAGACCTGTTCATGAAGTTGATTTTTTTCCCATTGAAGTAGATTTTGGGACAACGGTTGAAACCTTCCATGTTGGAAAGGGATCCACAGCAGTACCGGGTAGTATTGCCGGAATTTTTGAATTGCATAAGAATCTTGGGACTATGCCAATGAGTAAATTGGTTGAACTCCCCATCCAGTATGCAAAAGAAGGTGCTGTTATTGATGAATTTCAATATTTAGATTTGAGTCTTCTTGAAAATATTTTCAGAATTGATCCTAGTGCACAGCCTATTTTTTTCAAAGATGGGGTGTTAAAAAAAGTGGGAGATACTATTAAAATGCCTGGGTTTGCTGACTTTTTGGAATACATGGCCAAAGAAGGTAAAAATGCTTTTTATAAGGGTGAAGTTGCAGCAAAAATTATTAAAGATTTCAAGGAGGGTGGAGGTTATCTTACGAAAGAAGACTTTGACAACTATGAAGTGATTATCCGAAAACCTTTGATTTTTGGGTACAAAGGCAAAAGCGTTTTTACTAATCCTTTTCCAAGTATAGGCGGTAAATTGATCGCTCATACGATGCACTTTTTAGAAGAAGAACCATTTGTCGGTGAGTGTCTTGGTGATGATCATCTCAAAAGGCTTTACAAAACAATGAAAAGAACTGATGCCTTGGGCAAATATTCTCATGCTTTAAAATCTTCTTTTCATTCAATATTAAAGAACAAAAAACATGGCAGTACCTCGCATTTCAGCATAGTCGATAAATGGGGTAATGCCATAGGGCTTACAATGACCGTTGGTGAAGGATCCGGTTATTTTGTTGAAAATACTGATATTCAACTCAATAACATGCTTGGAGAAGCCGCTCTTCTTCCTGATGGTTTTCATTCATGGGATCCAGACATTCGCCTTTCCAGTATGATGGCGCCGACTATAGTTTTAGATGAAAACCAAAAGATTGAAATTGTCACAGGTAGTGCCGGAGCTAGTCGAATTGCAGCTGTTATTGCTCAATTATTGCATTATTTGATTGATTACAATCTTTCAGTGGAGCAGGCTGTAAACTTTCCAAGGGTTCATTTTGAGCATGGCACTTTTAATGTGGAACCAGGATTTAAGCGCAATATCGATGCTGCTTTCTTTGAAGATGAACTGAAAGAATGGGACAATACATCATTATTCTTTGGAGGTGCTCACACTATCGTAGGCAGAAAAGGTTCTTTGTACGCTAGCGGTGACGATAGAAGGAGTGGTGTAGTCAGGGTTAATTAATTATTTTTTTCCAAGCAATTTTTATTCATAAATATAATTATAAACTTCCTTTAAATCATAATCAATATCCTCCTGGTGAACCAAGCAAATACATCCATCAATTTGGCTTCCCCGGATTTTTCCGTATTGTACTCTAAATGTATTATCAATATCAAAAAAATGACAAATTATTTCCGGAGGAAACTCATTGTTTACGTTTTTTCCCAAAACGAAAGCAATATATTTTGATTGGATGCTGGTTGCACTAATGCAAAATGTACCAGTTCTGTTCAGTTTTCGGAATGGATTTTTATCGCTAACACAATCAGGATGATTTAATAATAATTCGCTTATTGAGTTGTACATATCGATTAAAGCTTCGGAGGGGGGATTATCCATGGCTTCCATGACTTGATCGTAGGATATCATATTCAGTTGGTTTTGATAATCATGAATATGATGTGCAATCACTTTGCCAAAAGGCCAAAGCTGGAAAATATTATTTGTGGATTAGTCGACTTTATACAATTTTATTATTTGGGATATTCCTCCATTGTTCATTTCAAAAAACAAGGAATCTGAGGTGCTTTTGATAACTTTAACAGATTTTTCAATTCGGTTGGTTGAAAGAGTATCTGTAGAATAGAGTAGATTTCCTTTTAAATAAAAGCTACCTGCTTCTTTGTTCAAAAGCCCTTGGAAGGTATAAGTGTTATTTTCAAAAAAACTAAAATTAATCGATTTTAAATCGACGTCTTTTGGAACATCGTTTTCCAAAAACTCGGCTGCTGTCCAGTTCCCCAGCAATTGTTTATCGTCAATCGGATTTTCACAAGAAAAGATGGTAAGACTCATAGTGAACATCCAAAACTGCAATAATTTTTTCATCGATTTTTTTACTATTAAAATTACAAACTCAGCGGAAAGTAACAAACCAGTAATGAAAAGTAAGATAGTTTTTTATTTTGTTTTTGTTAAAACACTGTTTAAACTAACATCAAAAATACAATAGCTCCCGCAATAAAACCTACAAATGCGAGCCAGGCCACTTTTTTGAAATACCAAATAAAGTCAATTCTTTCCATTCCCATGGCAGCAACTCCTGCAGCAGATCCAATGATCAGCATGCTTCCTCCAGTACCGGCTGCATAGGCAATAAAATGCCAAAGTTTAGCATCCATAGGTTCTGTGTACATTCCCATTGATGCTGCAACCAAAGGTACATTATCAATGATGGCAGACAAAAACCCTAAAATGATAATTACAATATCCTGGTTAGGGATGGCTTCCTGTAATTGTTCAGCTACGTATCTCAATGCTCCTACGTCACCGACCACAACACTTTCTAAAGCTGCAACGGCCATTAAAATTCCCAAAAAGAAAAGAATACTGGACAACTCAATTCTGGATAATGCATTGTGCGGGGAATAAAGATGTTTTCTTTCTTCTGTAAAATCTTCTTCCGGATGAATGTATTCCGAAACGAGCCAGACGACTCCCAGACCTAACATCATTCCCATGTAGGGAGGAAGGTGGGTGATGGTTTTGAATATGGGAACGAAAACTATCATCCCAAGACCTAAAAACAACATGGTTTGGCTACTTAGCAATTTTTGTGAATCTCCAAGATTGCTTGTTGTGTCTAATGATATCTCCCCTCTAAATGGTTTTAAAAAGGAAGCAATAAAAGTTGGAATAATAAAACAAACAATTGAAGGAATGACCAAGCTTTGGATAAGTCCCACAGTAGAAACTCTGTTGCCGATCCACAGCATCGTAGTAGTTACATCACCGATTGGCGACCATGCACCACCTGCATTCGCAGCAATGACTACCATTGCGGTATACCAAAGTCGTTCTTTTTTGT
Organism: Saprospiraceae bacterium; assembly: GCA_028277915.1. GTDB lineage: Bacteria > Bacteroidota > Bacteroidia > Chitinophagales > Saprospiraceae > JAHDHW01. The sequence continues at coordinate 4,271 of JANQFJ010000117.1, read as the reverse complement.
CATGAATGATTTTTCTCAGGAGTGTTACCAGGACTATCGTTGCTGTCAAATTATCAATGATTGCAGACAAAATAAAGGCAAGGATTCCAATGATCCAGAGCAATTTCTTTTTGCTACGTGTATTCACCCATCCTTTTAGAATTGCGAATCCTCTGTGGAGGTCAACTATTTCAACAATAGTCATCGCCCCGATCAGAAATATCAAAATTTCTGATGTCTTTCCAAGATGGTGCAGCACTATCTCTACAAACCCTTCTTCAGCATGATGATCGACATGAGCAGGATCGAAGGTGAAAATATGGTCATGCGTATCAATTAATGAAAGAACTCCTTCGTGAAAACCCAATGCTATCAATGCCCAACAAATTGCAGCCATAAGCAGCGCTGGAACGGTTTTGTCCAGTTTTAGAGGGTGTTCAAAAACAATGGTAATATATCCGAGAATAAAACAAAGTACAACGCCTGTGAACATTCAAAGAGAAATTTTATATAGTTTGCAAAACAAAAATTCAGGGGTATTTTGAATCGCTTGCAAAGTTAAAATTTTCTATTTGCTAAAAAATATTTTACAGAAATATTTAATACGAATTTTGTCGTTTGACCTTAATCATGAATTTTTGAATGCTTTTTCCTTATAAATCTCGATTGTCAATTTTATTGTCTGTCAGGTATAAAGTGTATTTTTACAGCCGAATCGGAACAAAATCCGGAACTGTAAGCGTTTAATTTTTATCATGATTAAAATAGGAGATGTTGAATTAGGGGAATTTCCGTTGCTCCTGGCCCCAATGGAGGATGTCAGTGATCCTCCTTTTCGCGCTTTGTGCAAGCAGCAGGGCTGCGACATGATGTACACCGAGTTTATCTCCGTTGAAGGACTTATCAGAGATGCGGACAAAAGTGTCCAGAAACTGGATATTTATGATTACGAGCGCCCAATTGGTATTCAGATTTTTGGTGCCAATCATGATTCGATGATGCGTGCCGCTGAAATAGTAGAAGATGCCAAACCTGAAGTTTTGGATATTAATTATGGCTGTCCTGTTAAAAAAGTGGTTAATAAAATGGCAGGAGCGGGAATCCTTCAGGATGTTGACAAAATGGTCAAATTAACTGATGACGTCGTAAAATCAACCAAACTTCCCGTAACAGTAAAAACAAGACTCGGTTGGGATGACAATACTAAATACATTGTAGAAGTAGCTGAAAGATTGCAGGATGTTGGCATCAAGGCTTTATCCATTCATGGTCGAACCCGAAAACAAATGTACAAAGGAGAAGCTGACTGGACTTTGATCGCTAAAGTCAAAGAAAATCCTAGAATTCACATTCCGATTTTTGGAAATGGCGATATTGACAGCCCCCAAAAGGCTAAATTGTATCGTGAAAAATACGGCGTCGATGGCATTATGATTGGTAGGGCAAGTATTGGATACCCTTGGATATTCAGAGAAATAAAACATTATTTTGAAACAGGTGAAATATTAGCCTCACCAACGGTGGAAGAGCGGGTTGCTGCCGCCAAACAACATTTGAAACACTCGATTGAATGGAAAGGAGAACGACTTGGAGTTCTTGAAATGCGAAGGCACTATACCAACTATTTTAGAGGATTTTCACATATAAAGCCATTCAGGAGTCAGTTGGTTTCGACTCATGAGCCAGAGCTTATATTTGAAATATTAGATAATATCGAAAAGCATTATTCAACCGCTTTTGTTTGAAAATCAAAAACAGAGAGACCATTGGTATTTGATATAAAACCACACGAAAGAGAAATTTTTAGATTGATTGAGCAATCTGCCATAGAATTGGGATATGAAGTCTATGTAGTTGGAGGCTATGTCAGAGACAGACTTTTAGGTATGCCCTCCAAAGATATGGATATTGTTTGTCTTGGCAGCGGAATTAAACTTGCACAGGAAGTAGCAGGAGCTTTGCGACCAATTCCAAGAGTTACTGTTTACAGTCGATTTGGTACTGCTATGATCAAACATGGCGATATGGAAATCGAATTTGTAGGTGCCAGAAAAGAATCCTATCGTTTTGACAGTCGAAAACCAACCGTCGAAGAAGGTAGTCTTGAAGATGATCAGAATCGACGTGATTTTACAATCAATGCGTTGGCTGTGAGTCTGAATGAAAGAAATTTTGGTGAAATAATAGATCCATTTGGCGGATTGCATCATTTAGAAGAAAAGCTAATAAAAACGCCGTTAGAACCTGGAAAAACATTTTCAGATGATCCACTTCGAATGATGCGTGCTATTCGATTTTCTACCCAGTTGTTATTCAAAATTGATCCGGGAACACTAAGTGCAATTTCGAAATATAAAAATCGAATAAATATCGTTTCGCAGGAACGCATTTCTACCGAATTACAAAAGATTGTGCTTTCAGATACGCCTTCCATTGGATTTAAATTGCTTTTCAAAACCGGATTGCTGCAAATCATTTTCCCTGAAATGGCAAATTTGCAAGGAGTTGAAATCCGTGATGGCAGAGGACATAAGGACAATTTTTATCATACACTGGAGGTATTAGACAACCTAAGCAAGCATTCGAAAAATCTGTGGTTACGCTGGGCTGCCATTCTTCATGATATTGCAAAACCAGCTACAAAACGGTATAATCCGGATCATGGATGGACTTTTCATGGTCATGAAGCTTTAGGTGCAGCTATGGTTCCCCGTATCTTCAAAAACCTCAAATTGCCTTTGGACGGAAAAATGAAATATGTCCAAAAAATGGTGAGACTGCATTTGCGACCAATCAGCCTGACCAAAGACAATATCACTGATTCTGCTATTCGCCGCCTCTTATTCGATGCAGGGGATGATATTGATGATTTGATGATGCTTTGTGAAGCAGATATCACTTCCAAAAACCCGAATCGCGTGAATAAATACCGCTCAAATTATGAGTTGGTGCGACAAAAATTAAAAGAGGTAGAGGAGAAAGACCGCATTCGAAATTGGCAACCGCCTATTTCGGGAGAATTGATCATGGAAACTTTTGGCATCAGCCCTTCACGTGAAGTTGGGATGATCAAAACGGCGATCCGCGAAGCTATCCTTGATGGTGATATTGAAAATAGTTACGAGGCTGCCTACCAGTATATGATTGAAAAGGGTAATGAATTTGGTTTAAAAACTGTCGTTTAAATTCGCTGGATTTGAAGAAAATTAATTGTTCTATTTATTTTTTCAATATTGGCTGATTTGTATTTCAGGATACAGAAACAGTGATTTCTAATAACTTCATCTCCATTTAAAGCGATTAAAAGCAGCATCTGGATAAATTATTTGGTTTATCTTTGTGAGATTTTATTTTAAAAACTGAATTTATTTTTGAATTATGTACAAATCAATTTGGATTTTTTTAGTAGCAATAATTGCTGTTTCTTCCTGTAAAAAAGAGGAAAGTCAGGCTGATATCGACGAAGCTTTGATCCAGGAATACCTTACAACAAACAACATCACACATGCTGTAAGAACTGAATATGGTGTATATTATGCTATTGATTCGGTCGGAGACATGAGTGGGGAATATCCTAATATTAATTCAACGGTTCGAGTACATTACAGGGGATATTTGTTGGATGGATCCGAGTTTGATGGAAATTTTGATGATACACCAATTAATTTTGAACTTTCTGGTTTGATTGCGGGTTGGCAGATTGGTTTGCCATTTTTTGAAAAAGGCAGCTACGGCAGGCTTTTTATTCCTTCAGGATATGGTTATGGTCCAAATGCCAGAGAAGGTATTCCTTCAAATTCGGTATTGATCTTTGAGATAAAATTGATCAATATTTTTTAATAAAAATTATATGTGAGGAAGGTGAGCATTGTTTAAACTTAATTAAAACAAACTTTTGGCATTATTTCGAAAAATATGGGCATTGTGGGGAGTCATAGTATTTGCAATGCTTTGGTTGTTAATCATACCATTTTATCTCATTGTGTTTTTTGTTTTTCCGAAAAAGGGGACAAAATGGTTGATTTGGTTTAGTCACCATGTTTTGACCCATATCGTTTTAGCACTGACTCTTATCAAAGTTAAAGTTGAAGGAAAAGAAAAAATTGATCCAGACAGATCTTACATCATCATAAGCAATCACCTGACTTTAGTGGATTTTATAGCTAATGCGGTAGCATTTCCAGGGATATACCGATTTTTAGCGAAACAAGAACTTATAAAAGTGCCGGTATTCGGATACATCATAAAACGATTTTGTGTTTTGGTTGTTCGCTCAAGTGTGGCTTCCAGAG
>JANQFJ010000105.1 GCA_028277915.1 Saprospiraceae bacterium | reverse complement strand
AAGCCATTCACCTTGCATATTAATCGTTTCGAACATTCAAAATAAAGCCTACTTTGAAAACATTTTCGATGCTGATACTCGGGTCATTGCTCAACAGTTTTCGGATTCGTGAAATAAACACATCAAAACTTCTTCCCAAAAAATAATCGCGTTTGCCATAGATCTTTTCAACGGCTTCATCGCGTTTCAGGATTTGATTTTGACTGAGACAAAGCAAACGCAACACCTCGCTCTCCTTTTCTGTGATTCGTTGCGGATGCCCTTTATAACTCAATTCTCTTCGACGATAATCAAATGTATAATCTCCAATCGAAAACTCAGTTGGAACACATTCCAAAGGAGAATCCTCTACAAATCGCCGCAATATCACCCTCAGCTTACAAAGCAATACTTCTTCATCGAAGGGTTTTGTGATAAAATCTTCAGCACCTAGCGTAAATCCACGAAGTTTGTCTTCTTTCATCGATCTCGCCGTAAGGAATAAAAAAGGAATTTCCTGTCTTTCCAAGCGAATCTGGTGAGCCAGTTGAAAACCATCCATTTCGGGCAACATGACATCCAAAACACATAGATCGAAAGGGTCCTTTTTGAAATTTGACAAGCCTGATTCCGCATCGCGACAAAGCTTGACTTCATAGCCTTCAGACTCCAACAATTCCATCAGCAGGAAACCTAAATTGAGATCATCTTCAACTATCAATATTCGTTTTGTAGATATATTCATTTGTTCAGGATTTAATTTGCGGGTAAAAAGAGGTCAAATCGGGCACCGTTATTCAGTTCGCTGATGACATTGACGAAGCCACGATGTTGTTCAATAATCATTTTGACATAAGTCAGGCCAAGTCCGAATCCGTTTCGGTTTGAGCTTTCAAAAGCCTTGCTGCGTTTGTATTTTTCAAAAACAATTGCCTGATCTTTTTCGCTGATCCCAATGCCATTGTCCTGGAAGTGGATCAAAATTCCGTTTTGGTTATTTTCAACGGTAATGTCGATTTGCGCAGCAATTTTGGAATACTTCAAAGCATTATCAAGAAGGTTTCTGAAGGCATTGCCGAGATGAAATTTATCGCCAAAGACAAATTGGTCATCCGTTTTGATATTCAGGTTTACATTCGCCTGTTTTTCCCTGATTTGCAACTCCATATCTTTCACCACTTCTTTCAACAGATCAACGATTGGCAATTTTTCCTTTTCAAGTTGGTAAGCACCATTTTCCAATTTAGCTAAATGCAAAACGCGCTCAACCTGGTGCTTCAAACGCTTACTTTCTTTGTTTAAAACATCTAGGTAACGATTATCTTTCAGATCAGCATGTTTTCGGGAAAACATTCTGGTTGCCAGGCTTATATTTGTAAGTGGTGTCCGAAATTCGTGTGCCATATTGTTGAAAAGGCTCCGGTTGATTTCATCGATTCGTTTTTGTTTTAAAAGCGAATAATTTGCAAACACAAAAACCAGCGTGATAAACAGCAAAATGACGACAGATGAGATGAGCATAAATTTCATTTTGCCCATGATGTATTTTGATTTTCCCGGAAAGTTGATGCTTAACAGATGGTCATTTTTTTGTTCGATCGGGCTAAGTGATGCACAATACTGAGGAAAACCCTCGATTGGAACACAGGATTTGTCCAAAATTGAAATTTCATAATCCATATTGATATCGTAAAAAGCAGTAGCTCTGGCAATCGTACTGTCTATTACTTCCAGTTCGTAATCCAGTGGTGTTGAAAGCTGGTAAGCATCCGCAACTTCTTCAACCGGTAAGCAAGAATCTTTGCCGGGATCACAGTTTATCTTAGTTCCATTGAGGCTCTCTACCGCAAAACAAAGCGCCATTCGTACTTTTTGATCAAACTGTTGTTCGATCAAATCCCGCGATTCGGACATCCATTTGACCTGTAAAATAAAAAGCGCAATCAACGCCAATGTCGAAGCGCCGATCACGTAAGTGGTTCGATTCAATTTCATCATTTCGTGTTTTTGGCCATTACGAAAATCGAATTTTTATACAAAATGAAAATAACTTATGAGAAATAATGAGATTTAACAGCTCTTTAACAAGTGAATAACAACTAAAAAACAGCTTCAAAGCCTTTGCCAATCTACCTTTGTCATTGTCAACATTATCCGTCAGCCCGGCGGTTCCGGGTGAATTTTTAAAATACTGAAAATGAAAAAATTAAGTTTATCATTACTCTTGTGCTTTGGATTCATGGCCTTTTCAATGGCTCAAACTCAATCTGCCGCCAAAGTAAAAGCCGAAAAACCAAATTGTTATCAGCCTTGCTCAAAGGTTGCAGATGCTAATAGTTATTTGCCATTTTATTATGTGTTGAATGCATCAGCAAACGAAAAAACAGTCAACAATACAAATACAATGACTTCCAGTGAAAAAGCTGAATGTCAAAAAATTTGTGCAAAAAAGATTGCCGCTAACGGAAAATGTGATCCAAAAGATTGTCCACCGGAATGTTTGCCGCCTAATTGCAAGATTGTTCCCTGTAAAGCCAAATCAACAACCATGGCTATCAACCAAAAACCAAGTGATCAAAAATAACTATCCAAAAGCTAATCACTATCAAAGAATCAGCTTAAGCTGGTTCTTTGTATTTTTATAAGCTTTTTTTCAGAAGATCTTTGCTGAAATTAACCATAAAAGAATGAAAGTTTCAATCGCAATTACACTACTAATCCTATGTTCTTGTTTGAATAAATCAACAGAACATCGTGAAATAGTATCTTTTGAAACTGAAAATACTCACGAAAGACTTTCGGAATCTATAAAACGATTGGTGGTTCAACCTGTTGATGGATATGTTTTAACAACCAGGTCAGCCTTAGAATATTCCTCCGCTGAGAAAGCAAGGCAAGACACCTCACCCCCACACTCCATTGCAAAATTTGATACAGAAAAGGTACATCTTCACTTGCCTTTATCCGTGAAAAATGATCAGTTGTACAATTGGGGTTCTCCCTTAATTTGCAGAAAAGTCATTGCTGATCTGGGCGATGTGGTTGAAGTCAATACTTTGGACGATGAGGAACCGGAAAAACTCGGACACGGCGGACTGGGAGCAGATTATATGTTCAACCTGAAGACTTTTGTGCGAAAGGTTGACCTAGTTCCGGTTTTAGCTTTTCCTTTTAAAGTTGAATTTGAAGACATGACATATATTGAGTTTGATCCCGGAGTTGCAGTTGGAATCCCGTGGAATTCCGATGAAACAAAGAGAGCTGTGTCTGTTCAGCAAATGCATTTCGAATTTAGTATTCCGGATAGTCATCTTGCCCTTTCTTATAATCCAGTATTACATAATTTAAAAAACATCGAAGGACAGTTGATGTTAGACGAACAAGCAAACCTATTTCTCGGCGAAAAGGAGTTCTGCCCTGTTTCAGAAATCAGAAAAACCCGTTTACGTACTCCAATGACAACCACAGAAAAAGGCGACAAAAAATTTGTAGAAATAATTGCAAATGGAATCAAACTAAGAGTCCAAACCGATCGTGAATTAGTCAAAGCATATACTCCAAATATCGATCTCCCGACTTTAACTCCCAAATACGACACACCTCCAAGATGGTATTTTAGAATTCAGGAAGGCACTCCGGTTTATTGGGACGATGGTCGATTTGCAGGAAAAGTTCGACAATATTTTGGATCTTATTCTGAAATGGCTCCGGGAGATTCAACCTGGTGTGAATTAAAATCAGAATTGTTTTCCAATGAAATTTTGTGCTTCAAACTTGATGACATTCAAGTTATTGACAACCAAGAAAATCGGTGAAGCTACTTTTTTGAGTTTACACATTCCATTTACTACTCGGCAAAACATAGACCTCGTGATCACCATTTTTCCTGTTTAAAACAAAATGATTCCTTTCCAAAAGCTTAATTGATCTTTGGTTTTTTGGATCGAGATCGGTATCGATAAAATCCAGCTTCATCGTTTCAAATCCAAAGACAATCACTCTCTCGGCAGCTTCCTGCATGATGCCTTTTCCCCAAAAATCCGGATGCAGGACATAACCGATCTCCGCTTTATTCTTTTCTTTTGAAAGATTCCAAAAACATATCGTTCCGATGATTTTTCGGTCATTTTCTTTTAGAGTAATGCCCCACATGATCCATTCGTCTGCTGCAATGCCTTTGTTTATTTTTTCAATATACGCTCTCGCGTCATCAAGCGATTTGGCTTTTGGAATACCCGTAAATTCTAACATCCTTTCATCCGAGCGAAGAAATAAGATTTCATTTTCGTCATCAATTTGCAATTGTCGCAGGATCAATCGATCTGTCGATAAGTTTGGAAAAGGTGTAAAACTAATCACAGGAAAATAACTTTATCTCTTTATGATTTTTAGAATTTGCTGGCTGTTTTGATTATAAAATTTTAAAAAATAAGTCCCTGAATCTAGTTGTTCTGTTTTTAAAATTTTATCTCCTTCTCCTACTTTTTCTTCAAAAACTAGTCTGCCAAGAACATCAAAAATATGAATCACACCACTTGTTTCAATTTCAACTCGCAATTCATTTTCAACAGGATTTGGAAAAGCTTCGATCTGTTTTTCAGCGAAAGGCAAATCTTTCGTCGCGACGAGTCCATAAAACCGCGCATAAAATTCCTGGTAATACCAATTTGCCACTTCAGCATCATAAATAAACAGCGTATTTTCATCATGAATTGCATTCGCAGAAGCAGACCAATTGTGCGAACCAGTGATCAAAAGTGGGTTATCGCTCCCTTCCGCAAAATCGATGATCGCATACTTGTGATGCAAAGTAGGACCGTCGGGCCATTGCGAGCCATCTTCGTTTTGATAATCCATCACATTGACCCCATTGTTTAAAAGATAATCGTATTCGCTTCCATTGAATTCAACATAATCAATGATTCCGGAAACGTTTACTCCACGATTATGCGCATCAAGCACCGCATCGCCAAGTGCATTTTCAGTAAATACAAGGATGGCAAAGGCCAGATCGTCCTCAGCAGCATCAATAGCCGAAAAGATATGAGCCGCTGTATTATCCGAAGGCGAAAAATACAATTCTGCCGGAATTCCATTCAGGTTGAATTTGTGAGGGGTATTGTTCGTTTTTTGATCACCAAATTTAGCATTGCCTGCATTCGGTTGGTCAGCATCTGTTCCCCACATTTCATTAAATTCAAGGGTATATGCCCTAGCCAGCGATTGATCCTGGATACAAATGACATTATTAAAATCCCAACCCAGATTGGCATCGGTATGATTCATTGACCCCGTCATTACCCAACTGTTGTCAACATCATCTCTGTCGATGACGATAAATTTATCATGCATGATCCCGTCTGTATTGCCTTTTAAAAGTGGGATAGCACTATTTAAATTATCAAATACAGCATTATTGCCCATATCATCCGAGATCACCCGAACGGCTACTCCCCTATCATGGGCATCGTTAATTGCATCTACAATTTCTTGGTTTTCAGCTTCGTACATTGTGACATCCAAAGTGTTTTGTGAAAGATCGATGTAAGCAATAATGGTGTCTATGATGTTTTCGGTGTGAACAGCATTTGAAATAGTTGCTACCGAATGATCAACTTCATGGTTGAAATAAACCTTTATTTTACCGCTACTATTGGAGGCAGTTGCCATCAACAAGATGCTTGTTGGCGTCTCGTCGGCACCGCTTTGAGAGTATGGTTTTATATAATAAATAGTACCGGGAGTTAGATTTTCAATCAAAACTTCATGCTCGGTAGTCATTGCTGCATCAGTCAAAGTTCCTAATTCCAAAGCAGTAGTTAAGCCATATTCCAAAACCGTGTTCGAGGGGATATTGGTTTGCCATGAAACAGTCAAACTCATAGTTGTAATATCTTTTTCTGAAGGATCAACCGTAAAATACAAAGGGATGTCAATGACAATATCACTCTCATCACGAGGTTCAATTTTAAAATTACTAAAAGAAAAGTGCAAGGGTCCGGTCACTTCATAAACTATGCCCAGCGTAGGCAGAAACGCATGCATTAGATCATCTACCCGACAAGGGCCGCTGGCATCATTGAGTTCCCATTCCCCGAAACCCAAATCCGGATTGGTACATTCACCAGATACTTTAACAAGCATGCTTTCATAGTCCTCCTGATTTACATCAACAGTGCTTAATTCTATTGGTTCTGGAAGTGGGTTATTGCTTGAGGTTACTGTTAGATTCGTTACATTAACCAGCTCAGTGAGTGAATAATATTCATCGATTGTCCCCGTAATTTCAATCTGATCACCAATATTTGGAGAATTGGACGCATCGTAAATATATAACCCACTTCTGACCGCAATTCCATCCTGAATATAATAGGAGTTATTGTTTACCGCAGTAACTATTCCTGATGTGGTCACAACCTGACTATCGTAAGGAGAGTCTTCACCATTACCCTGAATTTGCTGGATCGTTTGGGCATGCAAAAATAAGGTTGTAAAAATTAGGCAAGGAAGGAGGAAATATTTTTTCATCGTTGTTATTTTTGGCAATTTAAAAGCTACCTTTGTCAAAAATTAAAAATACAAAATTCATGGATAAAATTGATGCCTTAAATCAAGTCGCTGAGTTTCACAAAACCTTTAAACATCCTATACTTTCCGAACCCACTATCCCATCAGAAAAACGATGCAAGCTTCGCGTTGAATTGATCGCCGAAGAGCTCAAAGAGCTTCAGGAAGCGATAAAAGATAAGGATATTGTCGAAATCGCAGATGCACTTTGTGATATTCAATACGTATTGTCAGGAGCTGTTTTGGAATTTGGTTTGGGAGAAAAATTCCGTGAATTATTTGACGAAGTTCAGCGTTCGAACATGAGCAAAACCTGCAAAACGATTGAAGAAGCTGAAGCTACAATCGCTTTTTACAAAGAAACTAAAGGAGAGGACAGTTATTACGAAAAGTCTGGCGATGTATACCTCGTTTATCGAAAAACAGACAACAAAACGATGAAATCCGTTAAATATTCTCCGGCTGACTTGAAAAGCATTTTAAAAAAACAACTCGTGGGTTAATTCCTCATTCGTCGTCAATAAAACTCAATTTAAATCCTCCTTTTGTCATCAAACGGATGCTTTGCTCTTTGAGCTTTGTTTGCAGTTTGACGATACTTTTTAGAACTGAGAATTGTTTTAAATTATAATATTCCTTTTTCAATTCCAAGGCAAGATCTTCCTCCGAAAATACTTTGTCCGGATAAGAGGATAATACCCATAAAATGGCAAATTCATTTTGATTGATGTCAAGCAAATGACGATCTTTATAAGCCTTGTATTGTGATTTGTCTAAAGTTAAAAGCCCCATCGGTTTTCCTGTTTTAATTTGTTTGAGTCTTTCATTTTTTTTAAAAACATTTCTGCTCTTTTTTTCTTCAACTCATGCTTAGACTTTACTCTTTTTTTAGCGTCTTTTACATGTAAACGGGGGTTTATAAACTGGTAATCCAATTCGTCGTATTTGTACAGACTCCATCGGCCCATGTGATATTCCAAAGCGGTTAAGTTTTCCACCCAATCTCCCGAATTCATGTAGGTTACTTCTTTAAGACCTACTACAACATTTTTGATGGATGGCTGGTGGATATGGCCGCAAATCACATAATCATAGTCTTGTTTTGCTGCTAATTTGACTGCGACATCCTCAAAATCCTTGACTACTTTTACAGCTCTTTTAATACTGGATTTAACCTTTCGGGAAAAAGACATTCGCGTTTTGCCAAATCGTTTTCGCCATCGATTAATGATCCGGTTGAGTTTGAGTAAAATATCATACCCTTTACCACCTATTTTTGCCACCTGGGGGGATAGCCTGAGAGATGAATCGAATACATCACCATGAAATATCCAATATTTTTTATTTTTCAAATACAGGACCAATTTGTCTCTCAAGATGACAGATCCGGTAGAAAAACCTGAAAACCTGCGCAAAAAATCATCACGATTACCTGTAATGTAATATACTTTTGTGCCGCTTATTGCCATGCTAAAAATCTCATTGATGATCAGCATGTGTTCTTTCGGGAAAGATTTTTTGTCGAACTTTCCTGCATCAAAAAAATCTCCATTGAGAATTAAAATGCCCGGCTCTATACTCTCCAGGTAATGTAACAATTCCTGCGCATGACATTCTTTACTTCCAAGATGAACATCTGAAATTATTGTAATATCTAATGCCCTCCTTTCCACTTTTAATTTGGCTTTATTTCTTAAATTCAATCTAATTTGCGATTTAAATGTTAAGTCAATGCAATCTTATTATTATATTTACATTAATTCAAATCTTATTGAAAATCAAATATTTATGTCTTTTATTCAATAAAAAAAGGACTAATAACTGAGAAATTAGTCCTTATAAAAAACGATGAACTTAAAGAATAACACGAATATTTATAATTGGTTTTTTCGAGTTTATTTTGCATTTTATTCCTTTTTTAATTTTAAAAAATGCAGAAGGCCTTGTCTGGGAAACATGGCCCTCAAGCACTAGACTCTTGATGCGAGATCGTCATTTAAGAGGAAAGAGAGAAGTCTTTAAAAGGCTAAATCAATAACACAAAAATATTTTGCAATAATTAAATAAAATTTAATAGCATATTAAATATCTGTGAATTATTTAAAATCTTATTTCCTTCAAAAAAGACTACACTTTTTAAAATGTAGCCTTTGACCTTATGAGAAACAACTTACACTATTTTTCACATTACAAATGTCCAAACTTAAGGTTAAGCATGTATTAAATTAAGCTAAAGGTTTGGTTAAAGATTCTCTTAAAGGCACAGTTTTCAAGGAATAAAACTCCAGCTATTCTGTACTTTTGTTAAAAATTCCAATAGTAATGTTCCTTTTTTGGTTTTACAGGGAAAAAATAATTTTTCAATCCTCCAAGAGCAATTCATGAAGGCAACCTTTACCATCATAATTAATTTCATCACAATTTGCTCTATTTATAGCCAGTCCGATACTATAGATTTACCATTAATCACTGTGACCGAAAACAGGAGCAGCCTTTATTCGATCGGGAATCAAAACCAAATAATAGACAGCACGCTCATAGCTGAAAACCAAATAATTTCTTTGGCTGAGTTAGCCACAAAATACACGGATATTTTCATCAATACTTATGGTCCTGGCTTGTTAAATACTTCTACCGCTCGTGGCACGGGCTCTGGGCATACCGCTGTTTTGTGGAACGGATTTAATATCCAAAACAGTATGAATGGCGTGGTAGATTTTTCGTTAGTCCCCATTGGTTTGTTTGATAAAATCACTATCGATCTCGGAGGCACGGGAGCTTTGTTTGGAAGCGGAGCAGTGGGCAGTACTATTCATTTAAACAGTCATAAAAAATTAAAATCTGGCTGGGGTGGCAGGCTTCTCTTTGGTGGAGGAAGTTTTGGAAATTTCAGCCAGCAGGCA
>JANQFJ010000080.1 GCA_028277915.1 Saprospiraceae bacterium | reverse complement strand
GCAGCGTAGTCCAACGGAATTTTATCCACAACGCCTCAAAGATTGTTAACAAGTTTTTGACTATTGCCATAAGGCGTTATGGATAAAATCCTATACATTTTATTTATCTTTTTGTTTTCGTTGTGGTTATAAGTCACATTGGACTAAACTGCTTTCGCAGTAGCTCATCCGTTGTATTCTCACATCTTTGATATTGCCAAATTGAAGTGATGCTGGATACTTGATGCTTGATCCTGGTTTTCTGTCGCAAGTCTTGAAGCTATTGTAAAAAACTCGGTTTTTTGTTGATATATTAATACCCAGCCTCTAATGTTCCAGCCTTAGTTGAAGTATTTCTTCAATGTACCTACTCTTTTTTTCTACAACCAAAGACTCTTTTCTGCAATCAGTTTTTCATTCCATCTCTGATTTATGCTCTATTTTTGCTCCTACTTTTGGTTTTGCTTTAAATTCATAACCAAAATAAAGGAGGAGCAAATGAGCCCACTTCGTCAAAAATTCATAGATCATATGATACTGAAAAATTTATCTGAAAGCACTATATCCGTTTATACCGGATCCCTAGTTTCATTGGCTGCATATTATCATCGATCTCCTGATCAGATCTCTTTAGATGAGATTAAACATTTTCTTCTGTTTTTGATAAATCAGAAAGGATATTCTGACAGTTCATGCACTGTGGCAATATCTGCTTTTAAGCTATTTTACAATGATTTTCTTGGTCACAATGAAGTTCGTCTTCATATACCGGCAAGAAAAACACCGAAGCGGCTTCCTGAAGTTTTGAGCACAAAAGAGGTTGAAAGCATTTTTGAGAGTATCGAGAATGATAAACATCGCACATTGTTGATGACCAAATATGCTTCTGGCCTACGTGTCAGTGAAGTCACTCAGTTGCGAATCAAAGATATCGATAGTCAGCGTATGATGATTCGAGTGAATCAGGGAAAAGGGAAAAAAGACAGATATACAGTCTTATCAGAGCGATTACTTACCGAACTTAAGCGCTATTATGTAAAATATCGCCCTCAACAATGGTTTTTTTTTGGAAATGAGATCACAAAACCTATGTCAACAAGCGCGGCTCAACAAGTTTATTATAAGGCGAAAAAAGCAGCCGGAATAACGAAAGGTGGTGGAATCCATTGCTTACGCCATTGCTTCGCTACCCATATGTTGGAAGCTGGCATCGATCTGAGAACACTCCAAATTATCATGGGACATGCTTCTTTGTCATCTACTGCTATGTATCTTCACATTACCATGAAACATATTGCAAAAGCCAAATCACCATTTGATTTGCTGGATATTCCCCAAAAAAATATATTTGCATAGGGGGAATCATGTCAAAAATGCCTTTCACAAAACCTCAATTTGAGGTGGCTGATGTTATTCGGTTGTTTGGTGAAGAATATTGCCAAAACCGTAACCTTCCCTTGTCTACGAAGAGAATCATGTGGGATATTGAACATTGCCGAACTTCTGAGTTGGGAGGTCATCTCATGCAATGTGATGAGTGTGGTTACCAACACAACGAGTACAACTCCTGTTGTAATCGTCATTGTCCCAAATGCCAAGCTCTAGTTAAAGCAAAATGGCTGGAAGCTCGTAAAGCAGAGATATTACCGGTGGGATATTTCCACAATGTCTTTACTTTGCCACATGAACTTAATCTTCTGGTTTTAGGAAATAAATCGGTGGTTCTAAATATACTGTTTTGGGCAGTAAAAGAAACGCTGCTAGCTTTTGGTTTTGATCCCAAATGGCATTTGATGGGCCAATTAGGGTTTATTGCCATTTTGCACACCTGGGATCAAAAGTTGAATCTTCATCCCCACCTTCATATCATAATTCCAGCAGGAGTTCTATCTCCTGAAAAAGATAAGTGGGTACCCACCAAGA
Source organism: Saprospiraceae bacterium (assembly GCA_028277915.1). Taxonomy (GTDB): domain Bacteria; phylum Bacteroidota; class Bacteroidia; order Chitinophagales; family Saprospiraceae; genus JAHDHW01. The sequence continues at coordinate 1,056 of JANQFJ010000080.1, read as the reverse complement.
AAAGGAAGTGTCGGAAAACGGGCATTGAGAAAGATTTTCTTTTCCGAGTAGAACCACTTTCAGAAACTTTCAGGGGTAAATTTCTAGATCTTCTCAAAAAGGCTTACAGAAAAGAAGAATTACAATTCTCCGGTGATATTGAATATCTGTCAAATCAATTTCAATTCAATAATTTCTGTTCTTTACTTTATGATAAAAAATGGGTTGTATACTCAAAAAAACCTTTCAAAGGTGCTGAGCATGTTTTCGATTATTTGGGAAGATACGTTCACCGTGTTGCTATTTCCAATAATAGAATCGTGGATATCAATGTGGAAAATGTGACATTTACCTGGAAAGATCGCAATGAAGACTACCAGATTAAAGAAGAGAAAATACCAGCGGATTTGTTTATTAGCAGATTCCTTTTGCATGAACTACCCGCTGGTTTTATGAGAATCCGATATTACGGATTTTTGAGTAATCGATTCCGAAAAGTAAATCTTAAAATTATTCGAGATTTACTTAGAGTTCAAGACCGTTCGGAAGAGCCGCCAAAAAGTTCTTTCGAATTGATTCTGGAACTTACTGGAATCGATATTTCAATTTGCCCTGAATGCAAAAAGGGCAAATTAAAGAGTGTTCAATCAAAAAACAAACCAACTTCGAATGAGATATGGAAAAAAATAATGAAAAACCAGATCACTGATTCATCATAAATAACTCATTGAATTTACGATGAATTGAAACATTAGATCATTCTTTGAATACGAGTTGAAAATCGTAAAGGAAGTAGTATGCCCAAAATTTGGACTTTTCTGACATACCAAATTGATTTTATAGAAAAATCAGGTCACATGCATGACAAAACGGTACAACAAAATCCATTTGTCCCCAATTTTCCAATATACAAACCTCTTGGCGTCAAATACAATCCACATAGCAATCAACTTTAAAGAATTGCTTCGAAATGTTGGTGCAGCGTAGTCCAACGGAATTTTATCCACAACGCCTCAAAGATTGTTAACAAGTTTTTGACTATTGCCATAAGGCGTTATGGATAAAATCCTATACATT
>JANQFJ010000056.1 GCA_028277915.1 Saprospiraceae bacterium | reverse complement strand
CTAATCTTAATTTTAGCGAAAGCCTGGAAGAAACCAGATTGATTCCGCAGAAACATTTCGGGCATGTTGACGAAGTGAAAGCGGTTTTGTCCAATTCATTTGGGTTTGGCGGGAATAATTCCACTTTAGTATTTCAGCGAATATAAATATGTATTTTATCCAATCAGCATCGACGATTTCACACCAGGCCACTTTTCAAAATCCGGGCTTTTTTTCTTCCATTCAGAAGATTGGCATAGATGCTGAAGTTTTGCATCCAAATTATCGGGATTTTATCGACCCAAGAGCTTTACGGAGGATGAGCAAACTCCTCAGAATGTCGCTAACCTGTGCAAAAGACAGCCTCATTCAGGCCAATATTGAGCAACCGAATGCTTTGATTGTGGGAACCGGATTAGGTGCCTTGGAAGACACAGAAAAATTTTTGAAAAACTTTATAAATATTAAAGAAGGGCTAATTCCACCGACTTCTTTTATTCAATCAACCCACAATACTATTGCTGGTCAATTGTCTCTGCTTTTGAAAAATCACAATTACAATATGACCCATACACAAAACAGCCTTTCCTTCGAAATGGCTTTGCAGGACGGAATGTTGTGTTTAGACGAAGGATCAAAAAACGTTTTGCTTGGTGCAGCAGATGAAAGGATTGATTTTCTGGATTTGGTTTTGGAAAAGTTAAGTGCTGAACCATTGAAATTGACTTCTGCGAGTTCCTTTTTTGTACTCTCCAATGAAAAAAATACAAATACTTTTGCCCAGGTAACTGATGTTTACACGGAAGGTTTGTGTACCTCATTCGCTGAAAAGGCTGATCATTTTCTCAAAAAAAATAAATTGCAAACCAAAGACCTTGACCTGGTTTTGTTCTCATCTCTGAATTCAGAGATTGTTGCTGAAATTCAAGACTTTTTCGGAGATTGCAAAATGGAAAATTACACCAATTACTGTGGCGCATATATGACTAACGCTGCTTTTGCGACGCATTGGGCAGCCGATGAAATTAAAAGCGAAAACTATAAACGAGTGTTAATTTGTAATTTGCTCAACGCACAAAATCTTGGACTAATCTTAATCGAAGACTGTGAAGCATAGGATTTTTTCAACTATTATTTTAGTGGCTATGATTGCTGTTTATCTGCTTTTCAGTACTGAATTCTGGGTCTGGTATGCGATGGGTGCTATTGGATTGATATTGATTTTTGTAACGGCTTTTGGGGCATTCAATATAAACGCCAATTGGTTTGTGAAATCGATTAACCGAGGTGAAAAAAAAGGAATTGCGCTGACTTTTGATGATGGCCCTGATCCCAAATTCACCCCGGAGATTTTAAAAATCCTTGATGATCATCGAATCGTCGGCACCTTTTTCGTTATTGGAAAAAAAGTGGAATCTTACCCCGAAATTTTAAAAGAAATTGAAAAAAGAGGGCATATCATCGGCAATCACTCTTTTAGCCATAGTCCAACAATTCCTTTCTTTTCAAAAACCAAATTGGAAGCGGACATAACCCATTGCACAAATATTATAAAAACTTTAACAGGGCGGCATACAAAGCTTTTCAGACCACCTTTTGGAGTTACTAATCCGAGGTATGCAAAGGTGATGAAAAGCCTAGATTTGCTATCAATTGGTTGGAATGTCAGGAGTTTTGATACTATTTTGAAAGATCCGAAACAATTGTTTAGCAGAATTAAAAACCGGCTCAAAGATGGTAGCATCCTACTTTTTCATGACACACAGGAAGTCACCTTACAAACATTGCCCAAAATGATTCGTTATTGTGAACAAGAAGGGATTAAAATCTTACCTTTGGATCAGTTAATAAACAAACCTTTGTATGAGAAAGAGTAGTTTGAATTTCGTTCTTTTATTCATTTCGATGGCAATAATTGCTCAAAGTCAGGAACCTTTGGCAGACGCAGAGGGTTTCATTTCCCGTTTACAGGAAAAATCGAAAAACACTGAAAGTATTAGTGCTGAATTTACAGAAGAAAAATTTCTTTCATTCTTGAAGGAACCTCAAAAATCTTCCGGTGTTTTTTATTATCAGGCAAGAGACAAAATGCGTTGGGAGCAAATAAATCCTTCAGAATACATTATTTTGATCAATGATGATCAAATGCGCTTGCAGGAAAATGGTGTAGAAAAAAACATCAAAGGAGCCAAACGGATTACGTCAAAAGTCAAAGATTTGATGCTTACTATGATCAAAGGAGATTTTCATGAGAATAAGGCCTTTGATTCGAAATATTTTCAAAATGGAGAAAACTTCATTGCGGTTTTAGTTCCCCGGAATAAGAAACTGAGCAATGTCTATGAAAAAATAGAACTACATTTTTCAAAAAAAGATTTAAATTTAAACCAACTCACTTTCTTCGAAAAAGGAGGTGATAAAAGTGTGATGAATTTTTTCAATCAAAAGCTCAATCAAAAAATAGCTGCACATCGTTTTAGTCTGCTTTAGCATTATGTTACGCAATGATTTTTTTATAATTAATTCACTGGACCTTAGCGAAAATGATTTATCCTCCAATATTTCATTGAAGCCCGGTCACGATATATTCAAAGGTCATTTTCCGGGAAATCCAGTCACACCAGGAGTCGTTCAAATGCAAATCGTAAAGGAAATTTTGGAAGCCTATTTTGAAAAAAAATTGCAGTTGCAAACTATGGGCCGCTGCAAATTTTTGCATGTGCTCAACCCAATGGATTTTGCTGATATTGATGTGAAAATTAAAATCAGGGAATCCGAAAAAGTGTTAGGGATAAATGCTTTGGGAGCAAAAGGTGAAACGACTTTTTTCAAATTTAATGCAACTTATTTGTACCAATGAAGCTGAGCCAAATCAACAGTTGTGTCATCATTCCCACTTTCAACAATGAAAAAACGTTGGCGAAAGTGGTCGAAGGTGTTTTGGTTTACAGCAGTTCAGACGATGTCATAGTCGTAAATGACGGATCAACTGACAGCACTGCAAAAATTTTGGCTGGCTTTGGCGATCGCATCATTTCAATCGGGCATCCAAAAAATGCAGGCAGAGGGTTTGCGCTTCGAAAAGGACTTAAAGAAGCAATAAACAGGGGATTCGAAAATGCCATCACTATTGATTCGGATGGACAGCATTTTCCTGAGGATATTCCACTGTTTATTGAAACCGCAATGGAAAACCCGGGAGCTTTGCTGATGGGTTCCAGAAACATGGAGCAGGAGGATGTACCCGGAAAAAGCTCATTTGGCAACAAGTTTTCGAATTTCTGGTTCAAATTTGAAACGGGAATTGACCTGCCCGATACGCAAACTGGTTTTCGGATGTATCCGCTGGAACCACTAAAAAAGATCAAACTTTTTACCACCAAATTTGAAACCGAAATTGAAGTTATTGTCAAAATGGCTTGGCGGGATGTGCAGATAATCCCTATCCCCGTGAAAGTTATTTATGATATGGAGGAGCGTGTTTCTCATTTTCGGCCTTTTCAGGATTTTGCAAGGATCAGTGTGCTCAATACTTATCTTGTGACCCTTGCCATGATCTATTATTTGCCTAGAAGGATTTATAGAAAAGGACTTTTGAAGATCATCAAGGAAGAAGCATTCAAAAGCAATGAAAGCAATTTTGTAAAATCAGCTTCGATCGGATTTGGGTTTTTCATGGGGATTGTTCCGATCTGGGGATTTCAATTAATGATTGGTATTCCGCTAGCGATTTTGTTTCGAATGAACAAAGTACTGTTCATTGCAGCTGCCAATATCAGTATTCCGCCGATGATCCCGCCAATTCTTTTTGTCAGTTACCTGATAGGTGGACTTTTTGTTGAAAATCCAATAGAATTTACTTCTCTGAATGAATTGTCATTGATGGCGATCCATTACAATTTTATCCAATATTGCGTTGGAGCAATTATTTTTGCCATCATTATGGGAACTATCGGATTTATAATTTCTCTGCGGTTGTATTCACTTTTTAGAAAACGAAAATATAATGTTTGAGGTTTTATGACGTTTTTTTACACTTTAATATGGTGTGAAAACTATCTCCGATCAACTCAAATTCTTCCACGACTTCAAATCCTGCTTTTTCAACCAAATCTCTCATCACATCAATGCTGTACATTTTGCTGTTTCCGTTGGCAATAGTAGTGAAATAGATTGAAGTAGCAATCAACGAATAACTGGCAGCTTCGAATTTTTGATTGTCAATAAAAGGTTCGAGGATATAAATAAAAGCGTTTTGATCGACAGCCTGGTGTACGTTTTTTAAAATTGTAAATATTTCGTCGATTGAGAAACAATCCAGAAACTGACTCATCCAGATGGCGTCAGCTCCTTGTGGTATTTTCTGGAACTCATCCAAAAGATCGATTTGGTGAAAATCAATCCTGTTTTCCAAATTTTTAGAACGAACGTTGGAACGGGCTATTTCGAGTTGTCCCGGAAGGTCTAATATTTTTACACGGACATCGGGATCAAATCCACAGCATTGCAAAGCCCATTTGCCGGTATTTCCACCAATGTCAAAAAGATAATTCGGTTTTTCTTTGAAAACTATCTTCAGTGCTTCAGGAAAAACATCATCCGAGTAATAATGATCAAATTCAAACCATGACTTTTTTATTTTTTCAGGTAATTTTGACAAGCCCTCATAAATGGTGTCCCATTCACCCAGCACTTTTAAACCTTCCGGTTTCTCGTTTTGAATACATTCTTTTAAGTATTTCACCCCTTCAAAGCACACATCATTTACAAAATTGATGTTGACTCTGGTCATTTCATCGGAATTGATGACGAATCCAAGCTTGGTGAGTTTTACGCTATTTTTATCAATGTATTCAACAAGGCCGATACTTGCTGCAGCTTCTAAAAGGACTCCAACACCATAATCGCTGATCTCCAACTCCTGGCTAATTGTAGAAAGTTGTATTCCTCTTTTGTTTTTTGTTATGAGCTGTAAAATACCCAACTCTTTTAAACATACGATGACCTGAAAATAAATTGGCGCAAAAGCTAACTTTTGCGCTTCAAACTTTGCCTCAATAATAGACATTTCATTTCCCATAGGTTTTCAAATTACAAGTCGTTAGAAAAAATCATTCAATTTCGCATCAAAGATGGTTGAATTGATGGAATTATTTGTCTAACTCGGTTACATATTTTTTTAGTTATTTTTTTGAAGTAATATTTTCTAATTTTTAAAAATCGGTCACTTCAAATGTATATCAATTTATCTGGTTTTCGTTTATTTTGATCAAAAATTTTATTGGCCAAGTCTTGTTTCGGAATGAATTTAAAAGTGGGGGTGACGCGAAGTTTTGATTTAAAAATATCAACTAATTTTGGTATAAGTATATCAGTCTTATTCTCCTCTGAAATGAAAATGCTGATGTCATCATAACCAAATTCGTTTTTAGAAATTTCAACCTGGTACAGGTCAATTTCCTCCACTGCATCCATAACGTTGAATATCGCTGGCGGGTAAATCGTCGTTCCTTTAAATTTTAGCATCTGTTGTTTCCTTCCGACGATTGGCCCTAATCGGGCAGTATTTCTTCCGCAAGCACATCGAGAATAATGAACATGGCACAAATCACCTGTTTTGTATCTAAGCATGGGCATACCTTCGACGCCAAGTGTACTGACTACCACTTCGCCTTGTTCTCCGTCACCGACAGGATTTCCGTTATTATCCACTACTTCGAGGATCAACAATTCTGGATGATGATGCCCACCGATTCCATACTCACATTCTGTGAAAGCAGCACTCATTTCGGTTGATGCATAAGTAGAAAAGAGCTTGACATCCCAATGTGAGGTAATCCTTTTGCCCAATTCATTTAGCTGGAAGTGAGCATCGCGCAACGGTTCGCCAATACAGACGATGGATCTTACGCTTGAATTTTTATAATCAATATCGTTGTTGATCGCATATTTGATGAGTTTTGGTATAAAAGACGGAATGGCGATCAGGGTGGTAGGGGAGCATCTTTTAATCGAATCCCACTGCAGAAATGCTGCGCCCGGCCCAACTCTGACAATTCCGGCATTGAGTCTTTGTGCTCCAAGAAAATAGGCCAACCCAGCCATGAAACGCTTGTCAATAGTGGTCATCAATTGGTATATTTCATTATCATCGCCGCCAGCGCATTGGAGGGAAATCGCTTCGTTGTAAGCCAGTCTATCAAGATCTTTGGTGGTCAGATAAAATGTGATCGGATCACCAATGGTACCTGATGTGGTTATGAAATCTGAAACTTTGTTTTTAGGAACACAAAGGAATTTTTCATTGTGATGTGTGAGATCATCCTTTGTAGTGAAAGGGAGTTTTTGGAGATCTTCCAGCGTTTTAATTTGTGCAGGATCAATACTGTTTTCTCTGAAAAGTCGCTGATAAAAAGCAGAATTTTTATTGACATAATCCACCAGCTCCTCTAATTTTTTTTCCTGAAAAGCTTTTATTTTTTCAGGGGGTTCAAATTCTATTTGTGGTTTTCTCATCATCGTTTTAATTTTCACAAAGTTTTATTTGTGCCAAAATTTGCTGTTCCTCTTGCAGCGATGCGACTTCGTGTTTTAACGCTTTTTTGTAAAATTTTTTTGCTTTTTCAAAATTGTTCAATTTGAAAAAATATTCTCCTAAAAGCATGTAAGTGATGTAGTTTTTTGGATTGCATTTTATGAAATCGGAAATTTCATTATCATTCAAGGAAAAGGGAATTCCCAAAATCACAAATTTCGAAATTTGCTCCTTTATTTTTTTATACTCCTCATAATTTTCATAAGCCTGAGATTTTAAAAAAGGATCTTCACCAACGTTTAAAGAATCGATTGAAAATCCACTGACTTTCGCAGAAAAAGCATTTTCCAAATCATAACAAACAAAGTCGCCCAATTGGTATGGTGAAGAGGAAACCCACATTTTTTTCTCGGCGGGTTTAAAGACGACGCCATGATGAGCAATCAATTGATTGATAGCTTTTGGATTGCCATAACCAATGGTGTCACCGTTTAATCCTTCTTTATTTCTAAGGATTTCAACAGCTTCATTTACATCGACTGGAGAATGATCAGCTATGAGTTCTTTGAGACGATCAAACCGGTATTTTGAATCGCTGAGTTTGATGTTTTCAATATTGAACGAATCCTTTAAAAAGAAGTCACTTTGGTAATGGTTGGTACATTTTGTAAGATTTACATCAGATTCAAAAATTGCAAAATTTTTGGTCGATTTTTCGATAATGACAGCTTTATCATCTTCTGCCGAACCAATTAATAATGATTCAGAAACGAATGTTTCTCGTTTATTTGCAATGGCGATCGCCTGATCAATGTTTTCGGCGTATTGCAAAATTTCTCTGGCCAAAATAGAAATTGGAACCTTTGCCACCGTCGGAAGTTCAGACCTTGCAGCATTGATAGTCACCGTGAGCCCTTTTTCATTCATTCCGGAAACTACTCCTGTGAATCCTGCCCATGAATAAGAAGCGTATTTAAAACCTTCCTCGGGATTGACAAAAATCAGCAATTTGTCTTCAGCAAAACCATCTCCCATATAAAAATCAAAATTGCGAGCGATCAACAAAGAACTATCTTTTGAAAATTCTTTGTTGACAGCAAACGAAGAACAGCCCACGAGGTTGAAATCATTCAGGGCATGGCCGATATCGTGTGCAGCATGGTAATTCAAAATTCGATAATATTTCGGTCCGATGTAATCATATTGGTCTGAAAAGGACAACGAAATACCATATATTTCCTGCAAAAACTGATCGGGGATATACTCGTGCAAATCCTGGTTGAACCAGGCAACAAACATTTTTAGGAAAAACTGGTAAAAAGCGTTGGGAATGATCTCATTGATCTGCTTGACAAAATGTACTTCTTGCTTTTCGATCAGTTCTTTTGCAAGAATACCATAAATTACTCCGCGTTCAAAAGCATCTCCTTCGATGTACATTTCCCAGAATCCGTGGTCGTTTTTCTTCAACCAGTTATCTTTTATTTGGAAATGATCATCAGCAATCATAGTTCGGGAAAAGGTTTCCTCCGAAATAGAATCATCAACTTGAGGTGCCGGAACGCGAACTTTCAGGTAAAAGATCAAACCCAATATACCAATGAGCAGCAACAGAATTAGTAAAATTCTGCCAAAAAGCCTCGATATTTTTTTTAAGTTTATCTTCAACTTACAATCCTTTTTTGAGAGTGTAAAAATGAGAAAAAATATAGAATTAATACTATTAGAGCAATCTTAGAATATTACAATGACCATTTTGAAGTCATAAAATTATGAAACCTCCGATCATTCAAAAATTGGAAAATGGTTCAATCCTTGGTTTGCTTGAAACCGATGTTTCAATAGTTGAACTTTTGGATTGTTTGAGTTGGGATGACGCCAGGCTTGACAAATTTTACAGGTTAAAAAGCGAGAAAAAGAAAAAGGAATGGTTGGGTGTGCGGATTTTGCTCAGCGCAATATTTGACAGCCCTGATTTCAAATTAAATTACGATGAGCAGGGGAAGCCATTTTTGGAAGATCCGCATTGTAAGATTTCTATCTCTCATTCAGGTAAAAACGTTTGCGTTTTAATAAGTCAAAAATTAAATGTGGGAGTGGATGTTCAGGTTTTTAAAACCAATATCAAAAAAGGGATAGGCCTTTTTATGAGTGAAAAAGAACTTGCAGATTGCACAAATAAAATGGATGCTACATTGTTGCACATTTATTGGGGAGCGAAAGAAGCAATTTACAAATTGATCGGACTGAAGAAGACAAACATCAAAACGGATATTTACATTTTTCCATTTAAATCAAAAGTCTCAGGAATGCTTAAAGGGAAGTTTGCCGGTAGAAAAATAATCAATTTGAATTATCAGCTTACTGATGATTTTTGCCTGGTTTATACCGTTTGAAGAAAATATTACTTCTATAAAATCGATCCGGTTTTAAATAATGAAGTAGTCAAATAGTGAGTTAAATATACAAG
>JANQFJ010000337.1 GCA_028277915.1 Saprospiraceae bacterium | reverse complement strand
ATTCTATATGATTATTGTAATTTCCGAGTCCGGCATTTATTGACGGATGCTGAATATAAGGATGGATAATAATATTTTCACTGTCAGAAGAATCTATTACGGGTACCAACTGTTCACTATAACCTGTATGCATCCATCCTATTTGAACATCGTTGGAATCTCTTTCCGGTCCAAAAGTTGGTATATAATCTTTATGAAACTCTCCTAAATATCCATATCGAAATAAATTATCCTTATGGACTGGATTCTCTCTTTTAAATAAGGTTTTTTCGTATCCAAACTGAAGGGTGTATTGTGCATTCTGGATCATTGACGTTTTTTTGGTTTCTTCGCCGCTGGCATCTATGGCCATTGCATTTCCTCCTAACCGATGGCGGAAACGGAAATTCCCTCGATAACGGGTGGTATTATCTGTTGGATTATTTTGTGAATTCATTAATCTCCAGCCCCCCGGAGTGAATTTGTTTTTTGAATCAGCATAAGAACCAGTAAAGGTTACATCTATAGCTTTGCTAAAACGAGCATCGATTTTACCTGTCAAATCCAGCCTTGAACTTTCTTCATTAGGTCGGTACTTTAGTGTTTGTACATCATCCTGCGTCAAATCCTGAGCAGCAGGCACTGTCGAACCAGAAATCACTTTTACAGGATTCGCTTCCAACTCTTTTAAGGCTTCATCCTTAATAACAAAGATATCCGTTGCAGGTGGATCATCATCTTTTCGATTGAGATACTGACCTGAAAGCCTAAATCCTATAATTGATGCTCCTTTGTTTCCGTCTTGGTCTTTCTTTCTCAAGATCGGTCCACTTATATTGGCACTCGCCAAATTGGAACCATAAGGATCTAAAAACTCAGACGACTCTAATTCGACACCTCCGGAAAATCTCTCTGATGGCCCTTTGGTTGTGATAGAAATAATACCTCCCGTAACATCACCATACTGTGCCTGAATACCTCCGGTAATAACCTGGAGCTGATCAATTTCAGATGAAGGGATCATACTTCCCGTTCCTCTTACTCGAATCCCGTCAATATAATAATCCGTTGCATCAGAACGAGATCCTCTGACAGTTACAGCACCGCCCTCATCTACTTGCGAAAGCCCGGCAGCTGTAGAAGCTAATGCCGAAACATTCCTTGTAGGAAGGTTTCTAATTTCTTCAGCGGTGATCGTTTTTCCCTGTGTTGTATTATCTACTTCGATCAAAGGGACTTTGTATTCTGTTACTACGATCTGGTCAATTAAAACGCCTTCCGGCTCAGCCATTTCAATATCTAGTTTGTTGGCTTGACCGGTTTTTACAACAACCCCTTGAATAAGATTATTGGGGTAACCTAAATAAGATACTTCTACATCGTAGGTTCCGGCATCAATGTTAACGCTATAGTTTCCATTAAAATCCGTACTGACACCAGTGACATAAACACCATTCTTTTTAAGTACAATATTGGCACTGATCAGTTCTTCGCCGGTATCTCCTGCGGTCACTTTCCCTTGTAGGGAGGTCTGAGCAATGGTTAAGGTACTTACCAATAGAAAGGTTAGTGAGAGTAAAAAATAACGTACCATATAATTCTGTTTTAGTAAAAGTTTGACTAAAGAATTTGTTTTTCGTGTAAACGCACAATGTTAAGAAAATTAACAATCTTTTCAAAAAAATTTAATCAGGCCTTGACAATAAAATGACATTAGCAACCTGTTTAAAAAATTTATTTTTCTCAAAGCTTTCAATCTTCGTTTTCAATTTCGCAAACATTCAACTCCTCAATTTTAAATCGTACTCAAACTGTCAAGGTGCGTTCTTAATGTCCTATTCTCAAGTTTGAAATACGACGGGCAATGCTTTGTAACTTAAATTTGTCTGGGTAATATAAGTGCAAGATAATAAATTGTGATAGCTTCGAATCGCCTACTTATATTTATAAGTCAGGTTTCAAAAACAGATTTATTTTGCTTTAAATTGATTTTGAGGAGGTTCAAAGATAGCGAAAATTAATTCTCTTGTTTTAGTACTTTCCTAATCTTATTCAGTAGAATATCAGCCAACCGACGTTTTGACTCATATGTCCATCCTGCAATATGGGGTGAAACCACTATATTTTCGTAAGAAAACAAACCATCATAAAGCAGTTGCTCATCATCAGAGTATAGATGAGGTTTTTCATTTTCAAAGACATCAAGGCAGGCTCCACCCACATCTCCTGAGGATAAACCAGCAACCAAATCGACAGTTTTAATGACTTGGCCCCTAGAGGTATTGATAAAAATGACACCCTTTTTACATTTCTTTATAAATGGACCATCGACAAATTGTTTTGTCTCATCTGTCAGCGGCAAATGAAAACTAATTATATCCGCATTTTCAAAAATAGCCCGCATTTCAACTTCTTCAACATAAGGATATTCTGAAGTATAGTTCTTTTTGTACTTGTCATAGGATAATATCCGCATTTTCATGCCTTGAAGTTTCTTTGCAAAAGCACTTCCAGTATGACCAAATCCTATGATTCCGATGGTTTTGCCCATGATTTCGAATCCGCGGTTTTTTTCTCGTTGCCAGATATTTTGACGTACTTCGGTGTCTGCTCTCAACAAATTATTCGACAATGTCAAAAGCATGCCTACTGCTTGTTCTGCGACTGCATTGCAATTACCCTCTGGAGCACTCAGCACAGCCACCCCTTTTTCAGCAGCATAGTCCTGATCAATGATTTCCATACCAGAGCCAAGTCTTCCTACAAACCGTAGCTTCAGTGCAGCATCCAAAAGAATGCTGTCAACCAGAATTTTACTGTTTACGATCAATCCTTCATAGTTTTTTATTCTCCTCCTTACTTCTTCTAGCGAAATATCAGGTTGGTATTCGCAATAAAATCCGTCCTCCTTTAAACCTTCGATCAGCAAAGGATGAACACTATCGGTTATCAATACTTTTTTTGGCATTAAATTGATCTTTTTCGAATCGGCAAAGGTAGTATTTTACTGCAAGTTGTCATGCACCTGGCCAATCATAAATGAGAAACGAGAAATGATTAGTTCAAACTAATTTTATCATACAACTTATTTATATTTGGGCTTCATTAAAACATTAATTGAAATCACAATGAAATATTTTTACATCACTTATTTTGCTCTTTTCATTTTATCCCTTTCCGCATGTCAATCAAATGACACAACAAAAAAAACTGATGCCAAACCTATATTCATAAATTATGAAGCACGGTACTTGGAAGAAGAAAAAGAGTTGCGTGGGTTGGCCTACTTTAAACAAGGTGATTTTCAAGAAACTGCAACTTCAATAGATGTCTTAAATCCGACTTTCCAGGGCAGTGCTATGGACAAACAAGATCTTGGTGAACGAGGGTCAAGGTATATTTTTACCAAAAAGGGACCGTATAGCCCCAATTTGAATTTTGGTTTTAAAAATGAAAGTGGTGTTCTCATTAATCATGAAATGAACATGCCTGAAATGGGAGAAATTTCGGTTAAGGAAGATTTTATTAGTAAAAACAAAGGTGTCACCATTGATTGGGATGGAGCTTTGATCGATTCCTCCCAAGTCCTAATCATTATGTTTTCGGGCGAAGACGGAAATTCGTCAAGCCTATCACTCAGAGGCCCTTCTGAAGTTTCTGAGGTTGTTGTTAATGCATCAAGTATTAAAAGACTGGCTCTTGGCAGAGGTCAGGTTTTTTTGGTAAAAAAACAGGTTAAAAAAACAAGAAACCAAAACCAGACTATTACTGCATCAATAGAATACTATACCAAACCTATTGAACTCCAGGTCGTTGAATGACCTATCTATCTTTTAAAAAATTTAGGCCTTTATTTATTTTTCATTTTTTATCTTTGCAGCCAAATTTTCAGCAACACTTAAACTGAAGCGTTTAAATGCCAAAAGATACATCGCTAAAATCGGTCCTCATCATAGGAAGTGGACCAATCATCATCGGCCAGGCTTGCGAATTTGATTATTCAGGAACGCAAGCTTCACGGTCTCTCAGAGAAGAAGGAATCGAGGTCACCCTCATCAATTCCAATCCAGCTACCATCATGACTGATCCGGTCACCGCTGACAATATCTATCTACTTCCCCTCACGGTTGAAAGTCTGATCCAGATTTTAGAAGAGCGTCAAATTGATGCTGTTTTGCCTACAATGGGTGGACAAACGGCGCTCAATCTTGCAATCGAAGCCGGCAAGCAAGGCGTTTGGGAAAAATATAATGTCAAATTGATAGGTGTCGATCTCGATGCAATAGAATTAGCTGAGAATCGCGAAAAATTTCGGAAATTGATGGTTGATATTGGGATGGATGTAGCTCCGTCCTATATCGCAAATTCTTTTTTAGAGGGGAAAGAAGCCGCTCAAAAGATTGGGTTTCCGCTCGTGATTCGTCCATCTTATACACTAGGTGGTTCTGGCGGAGGATTTGTTCACACGCCAGAAGAATTTGATGATGCGCTTCGAAGAGGTTTGAATGCTTCACCAACGCACGAGGTATTGGTAGAAAAAGCAGTTTTAGGCTGGAAAGAATTTGAGTTGGAATTATTGAGAGACAGCAATGACAATGTCGTCATCATATGTACAGTAGAAAACCTAGATCCGATGGGCATCCATACAGGTGACAGCATCACTGTTGCTCCTGCAATGACGCTTTCTGATACAGCTTATCAGCAAATGCGTGATGATGCGATCAAGATGATGCGTTCTCTTGGAAATTTTGCGGGCGGGTGTAATGTGCAGTTTGCGCAGGATCCTGAAACAGAAAAATTGATTGCCATTGAGATTAATCCCCGTGTATCTCGTTCTTCTGCACTAGCCAGTAAAGCAACTGGATACCCAATTGCAAAAATAGCTGCAAAATTGGCTATAGGTTATACACTTGATGAGCTTAAAAATCAAATTACAAAAACCACTTCAGCTTACTTTGAGCCAACACTTGATTACGTGATCGTCAAAATGCCACGATGGAATTTTGCTAAATTCCATGGTTCTGATCATCGATTAGGTCTTCAAATGAAATCTGTTGGTGAAGTGATGGCTATTGGCCGAAATTTCTTGGAGGCATTGCAAAAAGCTTGTCAATCACAGGAAAATAACCGAACTGGTCTTGGAGCCGATAAAAAAGAATGGATCCGAACTTCGGACATTCTTGACCGTTTAGAACAAGTCAGCGATGACCGAATTTATCGTTTAAAAGACGCCTTGCGTTTAGGTGTTCCAGAAAAAACAGTTCAAAAACTAACATTGATTGACCCTTGGTTTATCAAGCAGATAAAACGCTTGGTCAAAATGGAAGAGCGCCTTATGCGTTACAACGTCGCAGAAGATATTCCAAAAGACTTCTTAAGAGATCTGAAAGAAGTTGGGTATTCTGACGCCCAAATTGCCTGGTTGCTCCGAATAAACGAAAGAGAAGTTACTCGTTACAGAAAAAATCTGGACATACGCCGTACTTACAAATTAGTTGATACCTGTGCTGCAGAATTTGAAGCCCAGACGCCATATTATTACTCAACTTTCGATGAAGAAAACGAAAGTGTCCCTTCTGACAAAAAGAAAATAATCGTTCTCGGCTCAGGACCAAATCGTATTGGCCAGGGTATCGAATTTGATTATTGCTGTGTGCATGGGATTTTAGCAATCAAAGAAGCAGGTTATGAAGCTATCATGATCAACTGTAATCCAGAAACAGTTTCAACGGACTTCGACATCGCAGACAAACTATATTTCGAACCTGTCTATTGGGAACACATCAAAGAGATCATAGAACTTGAAAAACCGGAAGGAATCATTGTACAGCTTGGCGGACAAACTGCCCTCAAGCTTGCAGAGCAGTTTCACAAAAATGGCATCAAAATATTTGGCTCAAGCTTCAAAGCAATGGATCTCGCAGAAGATCGAGGTGCTTTTTCAGACTTGCTGAAAGAGTTGGACATTCCATATCCTGAATACGGAGCTGCTACGGATGCTGACGAAGCGCTTGAAATTGCAAATCGAGTGACCTATCCCGTTTTGGTGAGACCATCCTATGTTTTGGGTGGTCAACGAATGCGAATTGTTATCAATGATGAAGAACTTGAACGGCATGTCCTGAGTATTTTCAAACACCTGCCTGACAACAAGGTCTTGATCGATCAATTTTTGGAAAGAGCCCAGGAAGCCGAAATTGATGCAATCTGTGATGGAGAAGAAGTACACATCATGGGCATCATGGAACATATCGAACCTGCTGGAATTCATTCAGGTGACAGCTCTGCAGTATTGCCTCCTTACAATCTTTCTGATGAAGTGATCGAAACGATGAAGGAATACACCCAAAAACTAGCTTTCGCTTTAAAAATTAAAGGATTAATCAATATCCAGTTTGCAATAAAAGATGACAAAGTGTATGTGATTGAGGCAAATCCAAGAGCATCGCGTACCACGCCTTTCATAGCAAAAGCTTATCAGGTTCCTTATTTGAAAATAGCAACCCAGGTGATGATCGGAACACATATGCTCACAGATTTTGATATCGAAAAGAAATTAGACGGTTATGCGATCAAAGTTCCGGTTTTCTCTTTTGACAAATTTCCGAACGTTGATAAAAACCTCGGACCAGAGATGAAATCAACAGGAGAAGCGATCCGATTCATAAAAGACACAAAAGATCCTTTTTTCAGAGAGCTTGACCGAAATCGTTCAATGTATTTGACGCGATAATAAAATCCTATTTTTTAAATATAGATCACCTGCCCATGAAGACCAAAAGAGAGATCGTTGACAATTGGTTGCCTCGATACACAGGTACGGCAATCGATGAATTTGGCAAATATATCCTCCTGACTAACTTCAGCAATTATGTAAAAATGTTTGCGGAATGGAATGGTGTTCCTTTAAAAGGAGAAGACCGCTCGATGTTGTCCGCTACTGCAGGTGATATTACAATTATAAATTTTGGGATGGGTAGCCCAAATGCCGGGACAATCGTTGACCTTCTTACAGCTATAAAACCCAAAGCCTGTCTTTTTCTTGGAAAATGTGGCGGTTTAAAAAGCAGAAAAAATAAAGTCGGTGACCTGATTTTACCAATTGCAGCTATTCGTGGAGAGGGAACTTCCAACGATTATCTCCCTCCAGAAGTACCTGCCCTCCCATCATTTGCACTGCAAAAAGCGATTTCCACAACAATTCGTGAATACAATAAAGATTACTGGACAGGGACAGTTTACACAACCAACAAACGCGTTTGGGAGCATCGTCGTGATTTTAAAAAATATTTAAAAACGCTGCGACCGATCGCCATTGATATGGAAACTGCTACTATTTTTATTGCTGCTTTTAAAAACCAGATTCCATCAGGAGCTTTGCTTTTAGTCTCTGATATGCCGATGATCCCGGAAGGGGTAAAAACAGAAAATAGCGATAAATTGGTCACTGAAAATTATGTGGAGTTACATCTTAAGATTGGTATTGATTCCTTAAAACAACTTATCAACAACTCGTTAACTGTTAGGCATCTGCGATTTTAGAAATTTGTGAGATTTATTTTTTCACATTGACTACTACTTTACCGATTGTTTTTCCGCTTTGAAACAGTTTCATGGCGTCTTTCAGATTTTCAAAATCGAACTGATTCCCGATATATGGCTTTTCAATTTTTAACTGTTGAACCTCGTTCAGGATTTGATGCATCAATTCCACTTGATCATACAACCAAATCAGATTGAATCCAAAAATACCTTTATTGTTTTCGATCATTTTTTGCGGATCAATTTTCGGACGGGTAAAAAACTGGTACATCATTTTGAGGTAATTTGGTTTATCGCCTGGAGAAGCATATCGTGCCGAACCGTAAACGATCATCCGACCCATCGGAGCCATTGCAGAATACCCAGCCATGAAAATTTTACCACCTATGCATTCCATCACGATATTTAAGTCCCGACCACTCAAACTCGCTTTTAATTTTTCTTTAAAATCATCTCCACGAACGATGACTTTGTCATATCCTGCTTTTTTTAAAAAATCGACTTTTGAGGCACTACCCACTGTTCCAATCGTAAAAGCATTGTATTTTTTAGCTATTTTATTGGCAAAAAGCCCCACTCCTCCAGCTCCTGAATGAATCAAAACTGTTTGGTTTTGCTGCAAGTTTCCTAAATTAATCAGGCCATAATAAGCCGTCAGCATTTGCACCAGAAATCCCGCTCCTTCAGGGAAAGACCAGCCTTCAGGTAAAGGAATAACGTACCGATGGTCAATATTCAAATGAGTCGTATAAGCTCCAAATCGTGTAACACCCATCACCCGATCATTTATTTTAATCTGCTTGACATCCTTCCCGACGGCAACAACAACACCGGAAAATTCCAAACCCGGAACGAACTCTCCTTTTGGTGTAGCGCTATATAATCCCCAAATCGCAAAGAGATCTGCGAAATTTAAACCAATCGAGTACACCTCAATTGTAACTTCGTTGTCAGCCGGATCAGAAAGTGTCTCTTCGATAATTTTAAGGTTTTTCAGGTTTCCGGCTTTTATTCGATAGGAATTTCGTTTTCTCATTTTGTTATCGTTTCAATTAAATTGTTTGCCTGTGGATTGTCTGGGTTGATTTTCAAAATACGATTTAAAAAATTTAGTGCTGCAGTTTTTTCATTTTTTTGAATGAGAATGCTTGCTTTATTTAACAACGCCTGTTCATAATCCGGATCCAAAGCAATGGCATTGTCGTAAAAATTTTCAGCTTCATCAAACTTTCCCATGAGTGCTTTTACGTATCCGAGATTGCATTGAGCGATCTTCCGTTTTGGATTTTCTTTAAAAATAAAATCAAAGGTCTGCATTGCTTGTGGCAAATATTCCAAAGCGATATAAGTGGTACCTAGTTTTTCCTGAAAATCAAGATTAAAAGGTGCAGCTTTTGTTGCCTTTTTATAAAAAATGACTGCATTTAAAAAATCACCTTTTTTAAAATATCCTTCTCCAATTCGATAAAATGTCCAGCTATCATTGGGTATCACTTCCACAAATCCATTGGCCATTTTAATGATGTTTTCATATTCTTCTGCTGCGAAATAATAATGGATCAGCGTTTTAAATTTATCTTTCATTGACAGTTCTGAACGATCAAGATAATATTTCGCAGAATCCAGCATTTGTTTGTCTGAGGTGTATTTGTCAAACTGTGCAAGGTAACCTTTCGCCATTTCGAGTGGCGTTGCGCTTTCTTTTGTTAAAATTTTCAGTCCTAAAAATCTGGCGATTTCATTTTTTTCAACATTAGAAATAGTATCAATTCCATGCGCCGTTTTTTTGCTAATAAAATGATCTGTAATATTTACATGAGGAATATCAATACTGCCTGAACGAGGCATATGGCAGGATACGCAATTGTTTTCCTTTTCTTCAAGTTTAATTTTTGAAACAGAACAAAAACCCTTATCCGTTCCTTTGTGGCAGGAGTTACAAACCTTGTTATAATTAGTTTTGTCAGTGCTTTCAACACTCAAATGCGGATTGTGGCAAGTGATACAGGTCAATTTTTCGGATTTTTTAAAACACAAACTTTCTCGCAGCCGATCTGCCTGCGAAGCCATGATAAATTGTTCATGAGAATTGGTGTATCGCGGCAAAAAAACATTGAAAACATCTGAATGTTTCAAGCCTGGTTTAAAATCAAAAAAGGTTTTTCCTTCTTCCAAAACTGCGACTCCCTGCAAATGGCAACGCTGGCAAAGATCCATTTGTAAATCACGTGGAAGATCAGCAGGGTTGACAATAGTGTAATCAATTTGTTTGGAAGTATCGACGATTATACCCTGTTTTTTTTGTTGAACATGAACAGCTCCCGGACCATGGCATCGTTCACACTCGATCCCGGTTGGCATTGATTCGTATTTGTTGAGAGATCCATTTACGTGACTGGGGAAATGGTTGTGGCAGGTAATGCATTCAGGACTTAATAAACGATCAAAACGCAGATTCTCTTTCCTAAAACCAGGAGCCATATCCCACCTGTTTTCCTGGGTGTAAAAAGTAATTGGGGCTTGAAAAATATAACCATTTTCATCAATGATATGGGAATTGGTGTGCTGACCGGAGCCGATAATATAACTTATTTGTTCGGTCCGCTTGTGAATGGTATCACCATTTTCCAATCGAAATTCAGTGATATAAAATGTGCTGTCTTTAAAAAATGGGTAATAGTAAAAATTGGAGTTTTCATCATAAACGACCTGGTGTTTTCCAAAGCGTGCAAAACTTTTTTCTGGCGTAGCTTGATCAAAAGATCGCCCCATGCCGGTATGAATATATGTTTCGTGGATATTTACATGGCATGTCTTACAAGTATTCATGCCGACGTAATCTACGGTGTCGTTTAAATTCAAATATTGTAGCGTTGCTTTTTGATTGGAAGAGACCTGATTGCAATAGACCAAAAGGAATGCAATGATACCACAAATTAAAAAACTGAATTTTCGACTATCCCACATGGTCCAAAATTAAGACAGTCGGGACAAAGTTTTCCAACAATGATGTTAAAAAATGTAGCGTTTACTCTCCATCACCATTGTTTAATGTGGTTTTTCCGTCATTTGAAATGATTATTTCAACTCGCCGGTTTTTTGCTCTTAGCTTTTCTGTAGAGTTATCGTTTAAAGGAAAATCACCTCCAAAGCCAATTGTTTCAAGCCGTTTTGAATCAATACCTTTTTCGATCAAATATTTTTTTATTGTTTCGGCTCTATCCTGTGACAAAAACATCAATGCCTTTTTGTTACCAACATTATCAGTATGCCCGGCAATCTGGATGTGTACATCTTTGTTTCTTTTCAAAAAACTAGACAATTTGTCGAGAGCGGAGTACGACTGCATTAAGACTACAGCTTCAGATTGTTTAAATTGAATTGCTTTCAATGTAAATCTTGAACCGGTCTCAATCGGTTTAAGGTTAAGCATGAGAAAATAATCTCCGCCTTCAATCTGTGCTTTTTCGTTCATCACGATTTCTTTTTGAAAATCAAAATAGCCTTCTTTTTCAATCGTTACCAAACATCTTTCACCTTCCATCAAATTGAGGTTGAAGAACCCATCATAGGTATTTAAAGATTCGGTATAATTTTTCCTTTTAATGATAACATTTGCCTTTATAGCTACTGATGTTGATTCATCGATGATTTGTGTTTTTACGGCTATCCCCTTGGGCTTGGCTTTGGTAATTTGAACCCGAAAGATATCGCTAGAGCCATTTCGCTTTGACGTGAAATATAAATATCCAGTCGCTTCATTAAAATAAGGGTGACTGTCGTCCGCAGATGAATTAATTGGAGAGGTAAATTTTTTAGGTGCTGTCCAGTTACTCCATGTATCATCAAGTCTGGTTTGAACAAAAATATCGCTTCCTTTTCTTCCTCTTTCTGAACTGAAATATAGTGTTCTCATATCTTCAGAAAGGTGAGGCGTAGCTTCCGAGAAAGGTGAATTGATTTTTCGTCCCAGATTTCTGGGCGTTGTCCAATTACCGGTTTTTGATTTAAAAGAAACGTATAAATCACTCTTACCATAACTATCATTTCGTTCTAAAGCCATAACCATCACCTTCCCGTCAGTGCTCATTGTCACATTGACATCTGGCCCGGAGTTATGATAATTGTTGATCTCAATAGGTTCCGGAAAAATCCAGTTTCCCTGATCATCTCTTCCGACTTTTGAAAACCCTTTTCGCATTCCACCTCCTTCAACAAATTGGTTAATAACAATCAAATCCTGATTTGTTGGATCTATGGTACTCACACTATTTGGCAATGCATTATTAAGCGGGAAGCCTGGATGTTCGACTTTATCAAATTCACGGTCAATAGATCGGGCGACCCAAATATCCTGGTTGAAAGATGATTGAAAAGGATTGTGAATTTTTTTCCCGGCAAGAATCGAGTAGATGTTCGAAAGGTAATGCTCATAATCATAGTCGCCATAGCTTTGTGAAACATCAACCCCTTTTTCGACTAAAGTTTTGTCAAAGACAGGATATCCAACTCTGGTAAAATATAATGTTTGTCCATCAGGACTCACGCAAGGTGCAATTTCGTCATATTCTCGGGTGTTGATGTCTTCCGTGAGCGTCTCAATGGCCAGGTATTTAACATCGATGAGTGGGTTTCCAGAAAAGTAGAATAAAATAATGGCTCCGAAAATGAAATTTCGCATTTCCATATTTAGTCGGTCTTTGATTATAATTCGTAAAACTTAGCCAGGGGCATGGGGATTAAAAGAGGAGGGAAGGGATTGTAAATCTTAACTACAAAAATAGAAAGTTTTTAAACTGAAGGCTATACTGTAAATGGTGTATTTTATTTATATAAAAATAAATTAATGTTATTTAAGTATTTCAATTGGACTAGCCACAACCTGGTTAAATATTTAGTTTTCGGGGCTTCTTTTCGATCCGGTGTTTTCAATTCGAAGCCTAATATTTTTGATGCCGGGGAGTGGGTTGATTCGCATATATTGCTCGATGGTAATGGTGTGTTTTCCCAACAAATTAAAAAAAGCGCCTTGCTGGATATTAACTCTCAAATTGCATTTTTCGGTGTTGCAGTCGCCATACCATTGGCCCATTTTATCTGCAAAATCTATAGCTACTCTTTCTTTGATTCGTTCACCGGAAGGAAAACTTGTGTAAATTAAAATATAGATATTTTGTTTGGCAAAATTTGTAGCATGTTCAATGTCCAGGTAAAGATTGTAAATTTCCAGCGTGTCTGTAATTTCAACTTCAAAATCCAGCGTATCTTTATAAGCCCAACCATCCTCTGCGATTTCGAAAGTTTGGTCATAAATATAATTTGGACCACAACTAAAGATTGTAAAAATTGAAAATAAAGAGAATGCCAAAAACAAGTCTTTCATCAAACAGAATTTTGAAATTTTGAGGGACTTTTCGCAAAGATTAAAAAGCTTTCAATAAAAAAGCCACAAAACTTAAAAAAGTATTTGTGGCCAGATATTTTTTAATATTGGTTTATCTTCTCTACCCTTTGGTTGTTCAGCTTTTTCCTAAATCAATAATGCCGAATTTATTTTTTGACCCGTTATTAACCAAAATAATCCTTCATTCTATCGAAAAAGCCTTTGTCTGTTTTGCCTGGTTGTGGTTTGAAATTCGGCATGGCTCGCAATTCTTCCAGGATTTTGCGCTCTTTGTCGTTCAACTTTTTCGGTGTCCAAATATTTACATGGATCAGTTGGTCACCACGTCCATAACTTTGAATAGCCGGAAGGCCTTTGCCTTTTAAACGGAAGATCTTTCCACTCTGCGTTCCTTCCGGGACTTTTACTTTCACTTTTCCGCCAATCACCGGAACTTCAACCGATGTCCCTAAAGCTGCATCTGCAAAGTTGAGATAAAGGTCATAAATGATATTCATTCCTTCACGCTGCAAAAACTCATGTTTTTTCTCTTCGATATTGATCAGCAAATCACCGGAAGGGCCTCCATTCATACCCGCATTTCCTTTTCCGCGCATTGACAATTGCATGCCGTCTTCAGCGCCGGCTGGAATTGGTATTTCTAAGGTTTCGTCTCCACGCTGTCTTCCTTCACCGTGGCAAGTTCCACATTTTGCTGTGATCGTTTTTCCGGAGCCATGACAGGATGGACAAGCCACTGTCGTTTGCATCTGTCCAAGAAAAGTACTCTTTACCTGGCGAACATACCCTTGCCCGCGACAAGTTGAGCAGGTTGAAACAGAATTGCTGTCTTTGGCTCCAGAGCCATGACAGGTATTACATTTGACTTGTTTTTTAACTTTAATTTTCTTGGTTACACCATTTGCAATTTCATCGAGAGTGAGCGCTACTTTTATTCGGATATTACTGCCACGTTGTCCTTGTGATCTTCGGCTACTGGTTCGACCACCTCCAAAAAATGACTCAAAAGGGCTTCCTCCATCTCCGAAAATATCTCCAAATTGAGAAAATATATCCTCCATTGTCATGCCACCACTAAACCCTCCTCCGCCATGTCCATTGACACCAGCGTGCCCAAATCGATCATACTTGGCGCGTTTGTCCTGATCGCTCAAAACTTCATAGGCCTCAGCAGCTTCTTTAAATTTTTCCTCTGCTTTTTTATCATCAGGGTTTTTATCAGGATGGTATTTCATCGCGATCTTGCGATACTTCTTTTTGATTTCAGAAGTATCTGCATTTTTTTCAACACCCAACACTTCGTAGTAATCTTTTTTTGCCATTGTATTATCCATTGGTGACTATGATTTTCAAATCAATAAATGACCGATATCAATCACTATTAATTAATTCAAGTTGCAAATCTGATTTTTTCCGCAACCTGGAGGAATTATTTCCCAACCACAACTTTCGCGTGGCGAATTATTTTATCTTTTAATAAATACCCTTTCTCGATTGTGTCGATAACTTTTCCTTTCATGTCTTCAGTTGGTGCCGGAATCTCCGTAATTGCTTCGTGAAGCTCAGGATTGAATTCCTCGCCAGTGGATTCCATCGGATGCAGCCCTTTTTGGTTGAGGGAGTTGTACAATTTGTTGTAAACCAACATCACGCCTTCATCGTCGAATTTTACGTCAGAATTTTCATCTTCGGCGTTTTGTCTTGCCCTGTCAAAATCGTCTAAAACTGGCAGTAATGCTGACATTGTGTCTTGAGCAGCAGTCTTCATCAAATCCACTTTTTCTTTAATGGTTCGTTTTTTATAGTTATCAAACTCCGCGAAAAGTCGCAAATATTTGTCTTTAAGCTCAGCAACCTGAATATTTAACTCTTCCACTTCCAATTTTAGTTTTTCTTCTTTTGTTAGTTTTTTACTTCGTTTTTTGCCTTTTGGCTTTGCATTTTCAGCTTTTTCAGTACCATTTTGGTCCTGATCGTTCAAAATTGTCGAAGAATCCTCCTTTTTTTCAGAATTCATTTCCGGCGATTTATCCTTCTTGCTCATTATGTCTTTTATTTTTTTAAACATTAATATTCAAATATTAGAAAATCCAGCTATTTCAAAACATCAATTACTCTGCCACAGCAGGTTACAGGCCATTTTGTCAGTTCTTTACCAACCTGTTAGTCAGCAGCTTATCGACTTCTTCAAACGGCAGATTTACTCCCATAATGGCACCATCCTCGTTGATCAGATAGCTTGTGGGCAACTCTTTCACGCCGTATAAATGGGCAATAGGCGAATCAAAAAATCTCAGACTCGTCGCTTTATCCAAAATATGATAGGGCCAATTCAAGCCATCTTTGGCGATTGCTCTATCCCAACGCTTTTCATTCGTTTCGACACCAATACTGACAATTTCAAAACCATCTGCTTTTTCAAACTGAGCATTTTTGAATTTGTCATTGAGATCCACTAAATGCCTGTTTTGTGCTCGACATGGACCGCACCAACTTCCCCAAAATTCAAGCAGCACATACTTCCCTTTCAAATCAGATAATTTAAATGGAGATTGATTTTTCAAGGTAGCACTAAATTCGAGGGCAGTTTCGCCATTTACAAATTTTGGGAGTTGGTATATTTTCTTTCCTACAAGTATTCCGAAGGCTATTACAATAAAAATTAACCAACTATATTTTTACAACATCCTGTTTGTTTTAAAAAACCATGCAAATATCACTTTATTAAAGGAATA
>JANQFJ010000329.1 GCA_028277915.1 Saprospiraceae bacterium | reverse complement strand
TGTTTTTTAGGTGCTTTGATCTTTAAAACTGCCAGATCTTTGTCAGGAGCAGCACCAACCACTTCTGCATCCCAAGAACTTTGATCGGCCAGCGTGACTTGTGCACGATGTGCTCCCTGGATGACGTGATAATTGGTGATGACATGCCCTTTTTTGTCCCAAACAAAGGCAGAACCCGAACCTCGCGGAATTTCGGTGACATTCCTAGTCCAATAATCCCGCCGTAGATTGGAAGTGGTGATAAAAGCCACAGATGGTGCTGCATCTTCAAATAAAGCAATGGTTTCCTTTTCGTCAGCGTTAAGATCGCTCCTGGTTGCCGGGGTTGAGGAAACAGTCTCGGATTGTTCTTCCTGTGCTTCAGGTTCCGTCAAAAATTGCTGTTTTTCGTTGGTGGAGTCTTTTGAGGTTCCGCTGTTCCAGGCCACTCCTGCCATGAATCCACCGGCTAACAAGATAGCCCAAAACAGGATTCGAAAGAATTTAAAGTTTTTCATGTTATGCTTTTAATTAAAAAACCATTTTATCAATTTATAAATAGCAACAAGTGCTATAATTACAAAAATTAATGATCCACTCAAATATACAATGTTGCTGGTAAGACTAATAAGGAATGGCAATGCCATGTACAGAAAGTAAAATCCAATAACAACTAGTCCAATAATGAAAAAGACTCCTGCAATTTTTTTGTTGTTCATAATTTTTGGGGTCTTGGTAAAATGAAATTATCAATGTATAATAAATTTGCCTTGAGCTATTAAGTCACTGTTTTTTGTGATGCTGTAAAAATATAATCCATGTTTGAAATTACTACAATCAATATGAAAACGATTAACTACTTTTTTGTGTTTAAAATCTATTTGCTTACCGTCAGAATTATAGATTTTTAAAAATAATTTTTCATTTTTTAAATGCTCAGGAAACTCAATTGTCATACTACCTTTGGCCGTTGTTGGATTTGGAAAAGCCATTGTATAAATTTGATTTTTTGGAAAATCTACACCTGAAACATAATCGTCGTTCATCGTTAATAAAGTTATTTGCCCAAAATATTCCACCAGCGCGATCAGCCCGTTTTTGGTTTTCATTTCTTCCAACCGCCAGTACTCCGGAAATATAAAATCAAGTCCCGTTCGATAATAATCCAACTCGGTCAAACTGGCTTTGTCATAGGCATGCAAGCCAAATTCGGTGTAACCGATGTATAAGCCAAAAGAGTCGGCTGACAATTGGTTTGGGTTTCCATTTGGCAGCGAAATCGTCATGTCTTCCGTCAAAATGTTCAAATCATTGTCCCACTGGTATCGCACCAGACCCAAATTATTTCTATAAACGAAAACGGTGTCTTTGTATTTGGCTATTGTTTCAAAAGCATTATTTGAATCATTTTTTAGACCAAAGGCATCAGTAAATCCATTGGTGGCGTCAAGAACCAGCAAAGAATCATTTTGGCAGATAAACAATTTACCATCATCATCGATCAGCTGGTCATTTATTGTCATGGGACGAGTCATTTGAACTACTGGATTTAACGGATCGCTGACATCGGTTACAGATAGATATTTTGCTCCAAAAATGGGCGTTGCGTATGCGATGTAGCTGTTTTCAAATACAAAAGTGTGCTCAAACCCAGTGAAAAACTCCAAAGATGCGACTTCCTCCAAGGTATTGGCATCAAAAACCCGAAACTCATCAAAGCCCTCGATATATGCACCAAAAATGTATTGCCCATCAGCCGAGAAATTGACGTTAAAATTAAATCCATTGTCAATATTGAGATGGGTTTTGATGAGCACTGGAGCCTCCGGATTGGAAATGTCAAATAGTTTAATACCGTAACCTTCATTTGCCAAAACCATTCGATTACCAAATATGTCAGCGCTTTTAGCCCATCCGCCGGTGGGCGTATCACCTAGATTGACTGAATTATGTAAATCAGAAACATCTACTGATCGAATACCAAACCACTCTGAGGCGATATGCATGGTTTTGTTTTGCATTTTTACATCAAAATGCAGCAATCCTGCATTGACACTATCCAAAAGTTGGATGTTTTCGTCAATGGCTTTGTAAACGAAGACATTTCCGTGAAGTGGATTGACGAAATCGCTGCCAGTACGAGTTGCCAGGTAAATAGTATCGTTTTGGTTGTCCCCATCGATCACCTGCGAATCACCAAGCACTGAAACACCCGGAATAGTATCTGAAAAGATCAAATTAGGTTGTTCGGGGTCTGCTATGTTTAACACGTAATAATGTCCACGCGGATTCGTCAGTGGAGCAATGCTACTGGTAAATTGACCACCGCCTAAAACGTGCAAAAAGTCCGTGCTTTTTCCAAAAATTACATCTTCAGGATCACAAAATTGCTCAGCATGAAAAGCCAGTAAATCAAAGGTATTTGCATCATAAATATAAATTCCATCCTGTTGACTGGGGAAAATGAAATTGGTGCCAACAGTAAAAGCCAGCAAATCTCCTTTCACATCGCAACCCCGAATGCGACTGAGCGCAGCATTATTGACTGAAAACAGATCGGTCAGATGGACGATTTCATTTCCTGAATCCCTAAAAACAGCCAGTTTGGTTTTGTAAGCTACAAACAACGTATCTCCTTTCACGGGAATGTCATAAGCTGCTTCGCTGAGATCTTCCGGCTGAAAAGAAGTGACCAAATGAGGTTGAGGCAGGGTATTCAAATCGTATTTAAAAATACCGGCGGTATTGGCCGCGACATACAAATTGTCACCTGAAATAGTAAAATCATCAATAAAAGAAAGAAAACGATGTTCAAACGTTTTTTCAAATGGAGGAGTAGTATTATTTGACACATCATAAATACTGAAAGTATTCCCTTCACCAGAAAGCAGAAAACCATCGTGATAATCAAGAGTATAGGAAGCTGCGCCTGTTGTGGAGGATAAATATTGCAATTCGCTTTGTGAGACCATGATTTGGTATTGGAAAAAAAATATTGCCAGAGTCACGGTGTTTTGAAATATTTTTTTCATGCTTTAGAGGGTTTATTCTTTCAAATTTAGCACTCCTCAAATAAAAAATGCGGAGCAGCTTTCCGTTGTTTAAGATAGGAAAGAGTATTTTGGAATGAATTCATTTTTTTTAGTGATTTAACCTTTGAAAACATGTTGAATTCCATATTGAAAAAGGTAGGCTTGGCAATTTTGTTGATCGGAGTTGTTATTCTATTGGCAAATGTATTTCGTCCTGAAAACGCAATGGGGAGCGGTTCAGGATTTACTAGAGTTTTTCCAGCAGTGTTTTATCCCACAAAATTCGCCATGTTCAGTGCAACCATATTT
Source organism: Saprospiraceae bacterium (assembly GCA_028277915.1). Lineage (GTDB taxonomy): Bacteria > Bacteroidota > Bacteroidia > Chitinophagales > Saprospiraceae > JAHDHW01. Next base: position 11,321 of record JANQFJ010000329.1, on the reverse strand, counting down.
TTAATTGCAGCATTTATGCTAAAACCCAGAACATGGAAAGTTGTTTATTTTGTTCTTTTTGCGATTAATGTAATTTACCTGATCTACTGTATCAGAATTTATGTTGAAAATTAAGGGATTTAATTTTCAGTCATCTTTTTTACATCATTTTCAATAATAGGAACCGTTTTCAAATAAGCGAAAATAGCACTGACCTCTTGATCTGTATACAAACCATATTTTGGCATTGGATAAGGGACAGGAGAACCATCCGGTCGTTTTCCAATCCTGACAGCCTGGATAAATTCTTCTTCTGTCCAGTTGCCGATGCCCGTATTTTTATCCATGGTGATATTTGATGAAGGAACGATATTTCCATCCAGATCCACCAGTTTGTTGCCTCCTCCGTACAATCCGATTGAGTTGGTCGGTGTGTAATCATCATTGGTTTTAAAATCCGCAGAATGACATCCATAGCAATGCGACACATCATTTGCCAAATATTCTCCTAAAGCCACTTTATCACTCGCAGCAGGTTTTTCGATCCTTTTATCTGGCATTGGAAAAGGCTTGAACGCAACATTGCAAAGCATTTTCGTCAAAAAAGTAGGTTCTGGCGCAGGTTGTACAGTTTCTGAAGCTTTTAAAGAAGGGTGATCCGAGCGCAAAAAGGCGATGATATCTTCGATTTCATCATCAGCCATGTTGGGAAATTTCGGCATCCAGGGTGGTGAGTATTGTCCATTATTTTTAATCCCTGTTCGCAATAAAAAAGCGAGTTCACCATCAGTATATTTTCCAATCCCTTTTTCAGGATGGCTGGTAATGTTTGGAGCCCAGGCTTTTCCAAAAGCCGGATCGAGATCTTCCATGATACCTCCTTCGAGTACATTATTTTCATTGGCATGACATCCGATACAGGTAAGTCCAACCAGCTTTTCACCATTGGCTACACTGGCACTGTCTGTTTCAACTTTTAGTTTGATTTCTTGTGTGTCATAAAAAGGGATTCCCTTGAAGTTGATGGTCAGAACGCCGATTATGACAAGCAGAACGACCACTCCCACGATAATTCCGAGGATTTTTAGGAGCTTTTTCATAAAAATTGGTTATAAGGTTTTGAAATGATTTTATAACAAGCTGTTTTACAGGGAACTATAGTTTTCAGAATGCTATAATCTAAAGTTACAAAATTGTTATATGAAATCTAAAAAACTCCTTTAAAATCTGATTTTGAGGCCTTTATGAAAAGTCTCCTTTTTTCTAGTTTTGTTTTATTGCAGCATTTGAAATAAATTTGAGGTGATCAAAAGTTGAATTATCCTATTAATTCAGACAATCCCATCGAAACAAAATAGCCCATCGCGGCCTGAAATATCGAACTTGCCAGATATTTGATCACTTGACCAGAAGAAAAAGTTTGTGATGGAATTCCATTAACGCTAGTTCCGGAATAATTTGATGGTTTAGTTCGAATTCGGTAAACCGAATGAAACGTGATCAAAAGCATAATGAAAAAATAAGTCAAACCCCAGACCAGATTATCAGTTATTATTGAAATGAAGATAGTTGGAACGATAACCAATAAAATTTTGAAAATAATAATGAAAAAATAGCTCACCGTAGGATATTTTGATTTTCGAAAAATTTGAAACATGATCCCGGCAAACCCTGCTGATGCACCAACGGCTATAAAATAAGCATGCGGGTATTCCATAAACCAGACTTCGGCAAATTGTAAAAGAAGGAGTGAGGCCACGCTTACTCCCATGCCAATGAACACAAAAGTTAGTTTGGGGTTCGGTCCGAGACGAAGTAGCCTCACAAATTCTTTCGGCGCTGTCCAAAGCCAGATCCCTATTTGAATTACGGCGTAAATCCCAAAAATTACTGCGAAAAAATAACCTATAATCTCTTCCATTTTGTTTTTTGATTTGATATTGAAATTTGTTTACAGCGATTTATTTTGCCCACTAATAAAACAGTGGGACCTTCACGATAATTGAATACCAATTATGCTTCTCCTTTAAAAAATACAAGTGAAACAACCGACAGAACTGCTCCACCACCAACGCCCCATGTTGGATCACCGGTAATTGAAAGCAGGATGAGACCCGAAATCAATGCAACTGCAACATGGCCCAGTGCTTTTTGGATGATTCCTTCTGACCATAAAAACTTGATTAATTTAACTGTTGCCCAAATAATGAAAATGACTAATCCGATTCCTGTGATGACTTCCATTTTTGAAATTTTAAAAGGTGATAAAATAGAACATTTTAGAGTTTTGGTTTTTTGGAGTTATTCGCTTTTAGCTGAATTGTAGTCACAAGTTATGCGGAGATCATTAAGTTGGACAACAAAAAACAATAAGTGGTTCTTATTTTAAATAAGTGGTCGATTTTCATTACTCGCTTTAATAGTTGGATTGATTCCAACATATACCTGTTGAGTATTCATGTGGATTTGTCTGATTGCCAATTATTATTCAAAATGACCACTTGTTATAAAGAAATGGAGAGGAAGAATTAAATGCAGCAAATTGTGAGTAGCTTCAAAACTATATGCAGGATGTGAGAAAGCCTGATTTTGGAATAAACAATTCTTAAAAATATGATTGACGCCACAATAAATAAAAATATTCGGAAAGAAGATTTTATACCTCGCTTGATCGAACATTTCAAGGGGTGTAAAGTCAAGCAGACATTCTTCAAAAAAGAAATAACCGTAGTGCTTTTTGGGCCCGTAATGGCTTCAGTATCACTACATGAAGATGGGTTTGATGTAAAAGGAGGATTGAATTTTTACAATTACAAAATAATTCTTCCTATCGCACTGAGTGCAATGATTTACCTTATTGGCGCTTTCATTTTGATGTTGATTTTTTATATCATTTATGCAAAACGGATGAAAAAACTTGAAAACGAAGTAAAAGGATTTTTAGAAGGACTACGTTTTGTTTGAGTAGCCTGGAATTGAAAAATTCTACTAATTTTACCAGCTATTATCAATTTCGACCATCTGTTGGATTTTTCAGGGCTAATTATCAAAATTGTTTTACTTTAGACAGGTAATATTTTAATTGATATGCCTGATCGAAATTTGTCAAAACTTTTTTGTGCAGCTACCTTGGTGTTCACATGTCTGATGAATGCTCTCCAGGCTCAGGTAGATAGCATAAATACTGATATGAAGTTTGTGTTTAACACAGCTCAATCATTTGAAAATTATACGGTAGATGATGGATTGCCGGCCAACCGGGTTTTTGATATTCTACAGGATAGAGAAGGATATATTTGGATAGCAACCGAATCAGGGTTGAGTCGTTTTAACGGGGTTGAGTTTAAAAATTACTTTCATGTGCCTGGTGACTCCAATTCTTTATCCAGCAATTATATTACAAGAATGGCGGAAGACAGCGAAGGCAATTTGTGGGTTGGTACAAAAAAAGGACTCAATCGCTTCAACCGAAAAGATGAAACGTTTACGCGTTTTCTAAAAAATAACTATAAGGCTAATGGTTTGCCCGGCGATCATATCCGTGCTATCCTGGCAGATACCTCAGGGATTCTTTGGCTGGAAACGTTGAACGGTTTTTTCTGTCGTTTTGATACTAAAAACAAAAGCTTTGAAAATTATGGACATGAGCCTTCCTTTGCCGGATACCCTTGTCATGGGATTTTGAAATTGAGAAATGGAAAAATATTAATTTCCGGAAAAAACTTTTATCCCAAATTCTTTGATCCTGTCAACAAAGTCTTGACAACCGTATCATCCGAAGATGCTTGCCAAAATACCACTCCACGGGCATTTGATGGAGCAGCTTATGAAGATGAAAACGGTATCCTTTGGGGAGCACATGCAGGGCGCTCTTTACTTTTAACAGATGCCAGTTTTAAAAATTGCAAAATATTTAGAAACCTGCGTTCGATTTGGGAAATTCAGGATGATGATAGCGGTATACTTTGGATGGGTGGCTGGCGAACAGGAGCTATGGCAATTGATAGAAAAACCGAGACTATCACCGTATATCGAGCTGATGCAGAAAACCCCAATTCCATAGTGCATAACCAAATCAATAAAATATTTATAGATGTTAGCGGGAATGTATGGTTTGCGACCAGGAAAGGAGTCAGTAAATTGATTAAAAACCAGGCAATCCTTCATATCAAAAATCCCAAAGGTTCCAATGATATTACTTCAATCATTGCAGAGAATGACACGATTCTTTGGATTGGAACTTACAACGACGGCTTGTATCGTTATGACCGGATTACCGGTAAATTTACTGGAAATTGGAAGCGTCCTTTTTTGGTAGGTGATAATGTCGAAAGCCTGCATTTTGACAAAAACGGAATGCTCTGGCTGGGGATGTGGGCAGGGCGTGGATTTCATAGTTTTAACACTAATACTGAAGAATTGAACACCTACAGAATGTGTACAGATATAAGTAGTGACTGGTATTCTTCGATACTGGAAACCCGTTCTGGAGAATTATATTTCGGGTCATGGGGACAAGGCCCCAAAAAGTTTGACCATGAGAAAAAAGATTTGTCTCCTTATCATTTTATTTCTGCAAAACAAAGAGACAGACCTACCCGAAAGTTTGATTTTGTCAGTAACAAAATTTACAATTTCGATGCAGGGATTATATATGATCCAGGCTCTGGGGAAATTGAACTGATTAGGTCACGTCAAAATGAAAAATCAAAATGTTCAAGCACTTTTAATGTGTACGAGGAGCGAAAAACCTTCCGGCAATCCTGGTCGAGAAAAAATATTGTTTACAATGTAGAATGGATCGGTGATCAACTATGGTATGCTACAACGAATGGGTTATTTGTCAGTGACACCTCTGATTTTCATGGTGTTCTTTCTCCTTTCAGTCCGCCGAATGATACGATAGTGGATATACAATACAACTCCAACGAAGATCAATTTTACATGGTTTCAAGGTCACATCTTTATATGGTAGATACTTTCCAAAACAACATGTTGCAAAAAATAAAACTTCCGAAAATGCTTGGCGATTATCGAGAAAGCAACCTCAGGGTAGGTCAATCTGGAGTGTATGTTTTTGATAAAGAAAAGCTGTTGAAGTATAATTTAAAAGAGAATCATTGGAATGTATTCTCCACCTCAAGCGGAGCAATTAAAGATATAGCTGTTGCAGAAGAATCGGTTTGGTTGGTCACAAAAGATAGTCTGAAATTGCTTTCAAAAAATAGTTTGAAAGAACAAAATATCCAATTAAACCACCCATATGCTGAATTGTTAAACAACCTCAATTCCATTGCATTACAATCCGAAAATGAAGCATGGATCGGAACAGATAAAGGTCTTTTTTATGTGAATATACAAACCAATGAAATAAGACCATTTTTCCATGATCCCAGGGATTCCACTTCTTTGTTACATGACAAGGTTTTGTGTGTCAAGATTGATCATAAAAACCAGCTTTGGGTTGGCACCCAATTTGGATTAGGGAAGTATCTTCCTGAAAACCAATCATTTGAGTGTCACAATCAACCAAATAAGCGGGGAATGTCTGGACACACTATTTGTATGCTGGAAGATCATGAAGGGTTTTTATGGTTTGGAACGAGCCAGGGCAATTTGTTTCGGTTTGATGAGGAAAAAGAATTTTTTGAAAATTATTACAACATTCCTTGGGATAAGTCTTCATTGCGTCCTGACGAAATGTACAACACGGTGTACACTATTTTCGAAGATCGTAAAAAACGACTTTGGGTAGGAGGAGGAAAACTGAGCCTTTATGATGAAACTTCGAATGGATTTACTCATTTTCCTGATGATACGCTCAGCCTGTTCAGCAGGGTGAAAAGCATCCAGGAAGATGAAAATGGATCGTTATGGCTGGGAACCGACAGAGGGCTTTATCTATTTGATCCCGAAAAGAAATCTTTTCGGTTTTTTGGTTTGGAAAATAATATTCAGGGGCTTGAGTTTGGCAGGGCTTCGTGCAAGCTGCCGTCCGGAAAATTAGTTTTTGCCGGAAGCAATGGATTTAATATTATCAATTTTAGCGAAGATGAAAATTTTTTAAAACCAGTTATAAAAATTCTGAATTTTTCTGCTGGAGAATTTACCATAGATTACCTGCAACAAAAGCAGATTAAAGAGCTTGATTACAATCAAAACAATATCCAATTTGATATTGCGGTAATGGACTTTACGAAAGGGAATAAATTTAAATATTTCTTGGAGGGTGCTGATAAAAGTTGGAACATCAAATCTGTGAGTAATAGGGGAGTGCGATACACCAATCTCGATCCTGGTAATTATACACTCAAAGTAGCTGCTACAAACAATATAGGAGAATGGTCGGAAGAAATAGATATTCTTCAATTTAAAATTAAAATGCCTTTTTGGAGAAACTGGTTGTTTCGAATTGGGCTTGTTGGATTTATTTCTTTTTTAATGTTCAGAATAATTAAATGGCAGCAAGCCCGGCTTACTCTCGCCAAAGAAAAAGATTTGCGTTTGAAGTTTTTACAGGTCAAATCTTTGCAATCTCAGATGAATCCGCATTTTGTCTTTAATGTCCTAGGGAGTATGCAAAATTTAATCCTAAACAGCGAACCCGCTGAAGCTAACAAAAACCTGGTAAAACTGGCAACCCTGATCCGTCGTTTTCTGGATTCTGCTGTTGGCATCGAAATGCCCAATCAGGCAACGCATTATAGCGAAATCACATTGGCGGAGGAGGAGGAGCTTTTGAAAATGTATATCGAGTTTGAGCAATTGCAATACAAAGGCCGTTTTGATTATGAAATGGTAATTGATAATCAGATCAATAAGGAAAATTTCAAATTACCACCAATGTTGATCCAACCGTATGTTGAAAATTCCATTAAACATGGGTTGCTTTATTTAGATAAATCAGTGAAAGGGTTGCTAAAAGTCCATTTTACAATGCCTGAAGAGGATGTGCTCGAAGTCATTATCCAGGATAATGGAGTGGGTAGAAAAAAAGCAGCCGAAATTCAAAAAACAACTTTCAGAAGATATAAATCCCAGGGTCGAAAACTCGTTCAACGACGAGTCGAAGTAATGAACCAGTTGGGGTACAATATTGATATCAACACCTCTGATCCTGAACAAGGAGGTACTTTAGTGAAAATTAAAATCGACAGACATTATGATGATTAATACAGTAATTATTGAAGACATTCCGGATAATCGTGAAGCACTGAAAAAACTGCTGGCAGCAGAATGCCCGCAGGTAAACATTATCGGTGAAGCGGACAATGTTGAAGGAGGGTATAATTTAATCAAACAATTGCAACCTAGGCTGGTTTTTCAGGATATAGAACTAACGGATGGGACAGGTTTTGATATCCTTAACCGCCTTCATGAAGAGGATGCGATAGATTTTGAAGTGATCTTTTTTACAGCTCATGGTAGTTTTGAAAATGCCAGAAAGGCCATCGCGTATTCTGCCTTAGATTTTATTACAAAACCAATTAACTCGGATGATTTGAAAGCCGCAGTTTCAAAAGCAGCATCCAAAATCGACAAAGAACAATATTCTGCACAGATTGCCTTGCTCTTGAAAAATCTAAGCATGGCTTCCAATAAAAACAAAAGTATCGCCATCCATTTAATAAAAGGTATCATCGAATTTGTAGAGGTTGATAAAATCATGTATCTCGAAGCAGATGGCACCATGACAAAGATCTTTGTGAATGGCAATGAAAAACCATTTTTAGCCACAAAAAACCTGGGGCATTACAGCAAACTTTTGACTTCTGATTACAACTTTTTCCCTATCAGCAACAGCTTGTTGATCAATATGGATTATGTAAAACAGTACAACCATAGAGAGCTTACCGTTTCGCTAAACAACGGAGTTCATCTTTTCGCTTCACGGCGTGGAGGACAGGATTTCAGAAGGTACCTCAATGACAACAAAAGCCGCTTCGGCGACCTGCAAAATGAAGGCATCGGAGGGTTGTTTAAAAAACTTTTTAAAAGGTAAAAAATCAGTTAACAAAGATTACTGGGATTGTCTAATCTATTATTGGAATCAATTTATCCGGTAATGATCCCTTCCAAAATATCACCGACATAATAGGCCACTGCGGCAGCAATAGCTCCTAAAATCAACGTTTCCAAAATGCCTTTTATGGTACTGGTTTCGGTGACGTAGGTTTTTAAAATTCCAATTACAATGAATCCTAGTGAAGTTAAAAAACAAGTGGATACAAATAAATTGCCGGCAAATCCAAATAAATAATCCCAAACGTAAAGCACCAGTGGAATCAACCCAACGAGAATAAAAGAAACAAAGGTGACGGCGCCCATCGCAAAGGGGGATTTGTTGGTTTCCATCATGTACAACTCATCTTTCATCATGACATCTACCCATCGATCTTTATCACTGGTGATTACATTCACCACTTGCTCCAGCAAATCTCCTTCAAATCCTTTCTGGCGGTAAATTTCCCGCACTTCTTCCTTTTCAGCTTCAGGAATATTTTCCACCTCCCAGTATTCAATTTTTTGGTGTTTTTTAAAATTATCTCTTTCCGATTTTGCTGAAAGGTAACTCCCTACGGACATCGAAAATCCATCAGCAAACAGATTCGCAAAGCCCAGAATGATTATTATCGAAGAATCGAGGCTAGCTCCCACCGCTCCGGCAACTACAGCAAAAGTGGTGACACTGCCATCTATTCCTCCATAAACAAATTCTCCGAGGTAGTCTTGAAAGCGATTGATAAATCTACCACTATTTCCACCATGGATTTTATTTTCGTCGTGTACTTGATTCATTATTCAGTATTTTAAGAAAGTCTATCTTCAAATGTAATAGAAGCTGGCATCAATTGCAAAAGCAATAAAATTATACACCCCAAAACTGTTTAGTAGCGAATTATTTTGAGAAAATTGGAGTTACATTAAAATCACCTAATTTTTTGAAATGATTGCAGTATTAAATGAAAACCACGCTGATGAATTTATTCGTCTGAGACTGTCAGGACTTAGAGAGAGTCCTTTGGCTTTTGGTGCTTCTCCGGAAGATGGCCTTGATCGCGGGGAAGTTATTGAAAATTTAAAAAAACGCTCCGAAGAAAATTTCATTTTGGGTTATTTCAGGGACGACAGGTTGATTGGAATAGTGGGATTCGTCAGGCAAAAAAGAATTAAGCAAAAGCACAAGGCATTTATTTGGGGCATGTATGTTGATCCTGTATTCAGAGGTTTAGGAATAGGTGAAAAATTGATGCTTGACATCATCCAGCGAACAAAGAACTTGGATGGTCTTTCAAAAATTGTTTTGTCCGTAACTCATCTGCAGCAAGATTCCAAAAGGTTTTATCAAAAACTTGGATTCATACAATATGCTGTTGAAAAAGATGCTTTAAGAGTTAGTGGACAAAAAATTGACGAGATTTTTATGTGTATGAAAATTTGATTTTTTAATGTGTTTTTGAACCAAAGTCTTTTCTTCAAATTATAAAATTCTAATTTTGCAGTTTTCCTCATATCAGGAATATCGACCATTTTCTTTCAATGAATAAAACCTTAAAAATAATCTGGGACGCTATCCGCGGAACCGAAAAGGATTTTACAAGCGGTAGTATCAATCGGGCAATCGTGCTGCTTTCTATCCCTATGATCCTGGAGATGGTGATGGAGTCGCTTTTTGCGGTGGTGGATATTTATTTTGTTGGAAAAATCGGCGAAAATGCCATCAACACAGTAGGCTTGACAGAATCTGTACTGATGTTGGTGTATTCCCTGGCGATTGGCCTGGCGATGGGAGCTACAGCAATGGTTTCGCGAAGAATTGGTGAAAAACGGCCTCAAGAAGCTGCCAAAGTTGCTGCACAGGCGGTGATTCTGGCTTCATCAATTGCCATTATTATGGGAGTTTTGGGTTTTATCTATGCAGAAGAAATCCTAAGGTTTATGGGTGGCAGCGAGGAATTGATCGAAAGCGGAAAAGGATACACAAAGATCATTTCTGCGAGCAATATCGTGATTATGCTCATCTTTTTACTCAATGGAGTTTTCAGGGGAGCAGGGGATGCCGCAATTGCGATGAGGGTGCTTTGGCTTTCAAATGGATTAAATATCATTTTGGATCCGATTTTTATTTTTGGCTTGGGACCCATTCCGGCATTTGGTGTGGAAGGAGCCGCGATTGCAACTACGATTGGCAGAGGGACTGGAGTGCTGTTTCAGCTTTACGTATTGTACAAAGGATCTTCGATCATTAAGTTGAGGTTAAGCAATTTTAAAGTACGAGTAAAAATAATCCTGAGATTAATTCAGGTTAGTTCGGGTAGCTTTTTGCAGTTTTTTATCGGTTCAGCGAGTTGGATTTTTATGACTTATATCATTTCCAACAATTTTAGTGAAATGGTATTGTCCGGCTATGTCATTTCCATCCGAGTGATCGTTTTTACCATTCTTCCGTCATGGGGGATTTCGAATGCGGCAGCTACATTGGTTGGTCAAAACCTTGGCGCCAAACAACCGGATCGGGCAGAAAAGTCTGTTTGGCGTTCAGCCTTTTTTAATATGCTTTTTATGTTAACCATTTCGGTTATTTTTTATACCAATGCAGGATTTATAATCGGTATTTTTAGCAATGAGCCAGAAGTGATCGAGGCTGGTATATTGAGTTTAAAGATCATTATTCTGGGCTATATTTTCTTCGCTTATGGTATGGTACTGAGTCAGTCTTTCAACGGTGCTGGAGATACTTATACTCCAACAGCTATCAATTTTGTGGCTTTTTGGTTGATCCAGATTCCACTGGCGTGGTACCTTGTGTACCTTGATTTTGGGCCATCGGGAGTTTATTGGTCTATTTTTATCAGCGAATCCATCCTTGCTTTAATTTGCATTTATGTATTCCGTTTAGGAAGATGGAAAAAAGTAGTAGTCTGACTAATTTCTTGGCAGACGTTTAACAAAAAGTTAAAAATACGAATTACTTCGTAGAAGGCTTGTTCTTTTAAAGGATAGCTCTTATTATTGCATACGAAATATTTCGTATATCAAAAATTAACTGTTATGATTCGCCTTTCTATTATGTCCTTATTATCATTTTATAGTTTGTTTTTAGATGCTCAAAAAATAGATTTTTATCCTCCTCACAAAGATGGAATTAGTCAAGAAGATTATGACAAGGGGAAATATTTTTTGGAGAACACCTATAAACAGATGAAAGAAAACGGTGATGTTTGCTATGCTGATTATTGGAATATTGCTTTAGCATACGCTTACATGGGGCAACCGCCTGAGGTGATTCTGGAATTATTGAAAAAATCAAAAACAGACCATCCGGAAAGCTTTTGCATTAT